>CAIRNL010000087.1 GCA_903879975.1 uncultured Chloroflexota bacterium
ACGCCAGTGACGCCCACTCCTACGCCAGTGACGCCCACTCCTACGCCAGTGACGCCCACTCCTACGCCAGTGACGCCCACTCCTACGCCAGTGACGCCCACTCCTACGCCAGTGACGCCTACGCCCACGCCAGTGACGCCTACGCCCACGCCAGTGACGCCCACACCTACGCCAGGCACCCTACAGATTTTGCGGGTGGAACCCGACCAGGGCGTCAACAATCTGGCCAATGAGGTGACGATCTACGGCACAGGGCTGCGGGCAGACACCCAGCTCAGCCTGAGCGGCATTGCACTGACCGACTATGTCCTGACCGACGCGCAGGGCACCCGAGCCACAGCGCTGGTGCCGGCCAACCTGCCGGCTGGGGTGTACACCGTGATCGCCACCAACCCGGGTGGCACCATCGCCACCCTGGCCGAGGGCTACACGGCGATTGATGCCAGCCGGCTGGATTTGTCGGTCTCGGACAGCGATCTATGGTTTGACCCGCTACCGGTGCGACAGGCTGCACAAACCGACCTCGGCATCACAGTTCACCGCTCCGGCGGCACGACACCCTTGACGGGTGTGCGTGTTGCGTTCTACCAGGATGAAATCGCTCCCGCCAACCTGCTCGGCACACAGGACGTGCCTCCCATGGCAGGCGGGAACGGTGTGGTCGAGGCCGTCCAGATTTCATGGACGCCCGCGCAGTCAGGTACCCATGTCATCTACGGAGTCGTCGATCCGGACAATCTGATCCAAGAAGGGAGCGAGGGAAACAACGTCGCACGTTGGACGTTGGAGATCCAGCCGCCGACCACTGCTGAGGACACCACCCCGCCGGCCATCGCAGCGTTCACTGTCAACGGCGGCGTGCAATCCACTACGCAACCTGGGGTCACCCTCACCAGCGCAGCCAGCGATGGGGGGAGCGGCGTCGCCTCCATGTACATCATTGAACGGGTCTATAACAACGCTGCCCGCTACTGGGTGGCCATGCAACAGACTGGCTGGATCGACTACTCGCCGACCCATGCGATGACGATGAGCGCGAGCGGAGGCCTGCACTATTTCCAGATCTGGGTAGCGGATGGTGCGAGCAACATCTCGAGGTCCTCGGCCAATACCTCGCTCAACTACATCCGGCCCGAAGACACCGTGCGCGCTGGACAGATTCGCATCTATCGCCTGGCGTTGAACGCCGGCGACCGGTTGATTGCTAGCGTGACGCCCACCCGCGGCGACCCCGATCTCTTTGTGTGGAGCGAGAATGGCGCGCTTCTCGGCTATAGTATGGCATTTGATCTGGAAGCGGAGACTATCGATCTGGAGATCACCCAGGCGGGCATTTACCAGATCGAGGTGTATGGCTACCTGGACAGCGCGTATGCGATGAGTCTGGCGCCGAGCCAGCAACAAACGGTGCAAACGGCCGATGCTGTGGCGTCCCTGCGTGCTGCAGACAGCCCGAACAGCAAATCCGTTCCCACGACGCCCAGCGTGGCGCTGAACTCGGCGCCGCCGGGACAACAGGCGATCCCGGCAGCACCCACTCCCACGCCGGAGACACCCACGCCGGCGAGCGGGAGTTTGTATCTGCCGCTGGTGCGCCGCTGATCGCACCGAGCGGCAAATCCTCCCGGCCGCGTCACAACAGGGGAAGTTCGTCATTCACGAAGCGCATGTTCTGTGCGCTTCGTGAATGGCTGAAAAAGCCCAAGACACCGGCGGGCGCCATTCCTCCTGCGACCAGAGCGCAGTCAGGTGCGTTGTTTCCCTGGTTGCGCACCAGCCGCTGGACAAAGCGGGCACTCCACCCGTATTGGACATGGGGCAGTACCTGCCGGCGAGCCAAACGAGCAGTACAGATGGCTCATCTGACGATTCAAGCCGTGCTGACGATGGCATAAAGTGTTTGATTCAACGGCTCGAGCAACCCACCCATCATGGAGATCGTCTGTAGGGACGGCCTCTCACTTCGGCGACAGCCGCCCGACGATACGATCGTAAGACGAGTCTTCATGGCTTCCGCTATTCGCACATAGTGCTCGCGCACAGAACCTTCAAGGTATCTGTCGAATAGATCAATCGCTTTCAGTACGCATACGGAAGCAGCATCGTTCTTGCCATACATCTCACAAATATTGGCGAGGCGGTAAAACTGCTCACCTATCCAGTGCGGCTGCGTGCCAAATCTTTTTTCCCAGAGCGAAATTGCCTCGATAAAGTGCAGTTCGGCACGTTGATGTTCGCCAAGCATCCAACTGATGATGCCACATCTGATTTGAGCTTCAGCAGATTCGCCATACGCAAAGGTTCTGGCGATCTCAGCATAGGCGAGATGGAGACCTTCTGGGTCGGATGATTCACACTCCATGGCAAGGGCAAGACCGATATTGGCATGGTAGGCCCTGAACCCCATACCGATCTGCTTCCGCAGAGACTCACTTTCTCTCAGGTATTGTATGGCTTCAGAGGGCTTGCCCAGAAGAATGGCTATGTATCCCATGTTGTTGAGTGCATACGCTTGCTGCCGGATGGAACGCTCATCGCAAAGCCCTGATAAGATGGCGTATCCCTGCGCGTAGTAATGAAACCCTTCTGCATAGCTGCCGGAGCGAGCGTAGTTCCTACCTAACCCATTCGTTGTCACAGCTATCTGGAATTTGCTGCCTTCTAGCTCCTGGTTGCTTTCCAGAATCGCCAGCGCACGCTGGAGCAAGCTCCTTCCCTGGCTCAATTCTAATGCGATGGTCAGATAGATACCGACAGTGCCAAGAATATGCGCTGCATGGAGTGTGTCCTGCTGCCGGTAGAGGCCCGCGAAAGTAAGTAGTGACGGAATCCATTCCCAATGGACTCGATCATATCGGGATTCCTCTATCAACCGATCTAACAGAAATGTCTGTGCATCGACTGGAACTTGAAGCTTTTGTCGAAAATATGTGGCAACAAGCTGATGTATTTTGATGCGCTTCTCCCCTGGAATCACCAGCCCTGTGTCCAGAGTACGCGCAATCACCGTCTCCACCCTCACAGATTCCGGCAAGATGCTTTTCATCATCAATGCTGCCAGATCTGTCGGTACAGGTTCCCCCGGTGCAAAATGGGATAGAACGGCCAGCAACAGAGTCGCAAGCCTATCGATCTCATCACTGCTTTTCTCTAGCAAATGATAGGTCACATCCAACGTCGACTCAACCTGAATCTCATGATGCGTAGGCGAGAAAAACTCAGATAGATCAAATTCCGATACGATCCCTCCTCTCTGCCGGAGTAACTCGAGATATGTTTCAGGAGAAAGTGACAATCCATAGGCGCTTAAGGTCAAGGCAGCTTGAAGCATTGCCTGCGGATGGTGGCCCAGTTGCTCCGCAAGTGCCAGGGCACTCTCTCGTGATATTCCTTCTACCACCCTCATAAACAATTCCGCACTGTCGTCGCTGCTGAGCTCGTTCAATCTCATGACTCGCAGGGGCAGGATGGGCGACCATCTGGATTTTGTGGAAGTGACTATGACCTTGCACCCCCCTGTAGGAGGCACGAGTTCATCCATGAGCCAACGTTCGGTATCCCTCCCCACTCCTACATTCACGTTGTCAAATATCAGGAGACCGGCCTGCATGTTTCGCCAGGCGCGTTTGACCTCCCTCACACGCTCTTCGAGTGGCAGCAAGGTAAAATCTGCTGATAAGTTCATCCCCTGTTTGCCGCCACAGGCAGCAATTTCGACGTCGACTGCTGTTCGATCGACGCAACTGATCCAGAATACGCCGCCGCTGTAGTCCGCCCCGTAGCGGTGTGCATATTCGACTGCGAGTTGTGTCTTGCCGATGCCTGGCATCCCAGCGATCACGACGCCTTGATGTTTCCTCAATAAGGTATTCAGTTCGCGTAGTTCTGGGTCTCGTCCCACAAACATGGGATTTGAATGCAATACGAGGCGTGAGCCGACCGGCAGTGCCCTGACAGCAGGAATGTCTGGCTGGGCCAGATGGGCGGTAGGAGAGGGCAGGTCGATGGGACGACTACCCACTTGCTTCTCACCACGCTTCTGCCCCCAATACAGTTCAAGGCGAGCATCTTCGGGCGACCAGGGTAAGTGATCAATAGGGGGTTGACCTGCCAATTCTAGCAGTTGGTTGGCACTGTGATAACTGGCGTCTACTACAGCCAGAAACATCAGCAAACCCCGCCAGTTATCTATCTTGGTTGTGCGACCCTCTAGCCAATTTTCCAACGTTCGTTCGGCGAGCATCTGTGGCCCAAAGCACCGTTTTGTTTCCTGGCTGATCTCCCTGGTGGTACAGCCCTGCTTGAACTCTCGAATACGCTCAGACAGAGTGGATATGCTTGGACTGCTGCTGGTAGCTCGTGGTTGCATCGGTTGTCTCTCCTCGTTGCTGGCTGGAATGTGCTCTCCGCTCTGCTTCCCACTACCTTGCTTGCTAGGTGCCGCCAGGGATCGCACCTGCGATCACCGACGCCAACTGAAGTGATGGGCCTGACAAACCAGGATGTTCGGACACCGCCGTTGCCGAGAAGGTGAACTGGCAAAACCCTGGTTTCTATCCACCTTTCCTTTAGCAATCAAGATACTCTAACTCAAGATGACGGAAATCTGCTATCAAAAGTCGCGCTGAGCTTGCGTCTATGCACGGTTTGAGCGAGCGCATAGTTCGCCAGCTTGTTGTCACGGATGGCGGCAATCGTCAGCCCCATTGATTTTTTAGAGCCACTTGGGGATTGGAGAAGAGGTCGTTGGGGAATAATCCCCTTCGATTTCCCCATTTCCACACTATGATTCAAGTCGAAATTCAATGGAACGGACCGTGCCAGTGGGTAGAAGTGAGTGCGATTGCCATCGATGAAAGTGTCATTAAAGCCAGCTCGACTGCGCTGATCCCAAATGGTAAACCCAGTATTCATGAAAGGGGCCTGCGATGGATACGCAAATTGCTGTTGTGGAGCAACGCGTTGGGAAATACTCGAATCGAAATACTCGTGCACGATATAGCGCAGTGTCGCTGCTGGTTGCATCGCTGCTGGCTGCCCTGTGGGTCATCATCCCCGGCCACGCTCAGGCGCAGGGAACCTGTAGCGCTACCTATACAATCACATCTGGGGATAATGGTTCAGGATTGGTTGCTCAGATTGCCGCTGCATCTGCAGGCGATACCATCTGTATCGCTCCGAGTGGGGGCAATAACACTATCACGCTCTCCAACCAGATCGAGATTACCAAAAGCCTGACCATCTCCGGCACCGGTGCGGCAAATGTCATTGTCAGCGGCAACAACGCCACGCGCGTCTTCAATATCATCCAGGGCGTGAATGTAACTCTGCAGGGGTTGACCGTGTTTGGGGGGGCTGCGAACGGGAATGGCGGCGGCATCCGCAGCGCAGGCGCGCTGACCTTGACCGCAGTGAGCGTGGTCAGCAATACGGCCATCGGCGGCGGCGGCACGGCCATCAACGGCGGCGGCGGCCTCTATGTCACCAGCACACTGACCATCGTCGACAGCACGTTTATCAGCAACAGCGTTGGCGCAGGTAGGGACGCCGGCGCCATCCTCGCCGAGGGAGGAGTGACAATCCGCAATAGCAGGTTCCTGACGAACACATCAGGACGGGACGCCGGTGGCATCTATGTGAATGGCAACTATCCCCTGACCGTCACCGACTCCGAGTTCATCGCCAATCAATCGAATGAAGATGGGGGCGCTGTGTTTGCACTGGGGGCTATGACCGTAGACAACGTGCTCTTTGAACGCAATGTTGCCTGGTATGGTGGCGCCATCGAACACTGGAGCAACGGCCTCGGCGTGATCAGCAATTCCCGCTTTTACACCAACACAGCCAGGGTCTTTGGCGGCGGACTCATTACAGGCCGACCGTTACAGCTTAGTAACAGTATTTTTAGTGGCAATATAAGCGAAGGTACCCAAGCAACAAATTGGTATCTTAGTGGGAACGCAGGCGCACTTTCAGTCCTGAATTCTGACGCAGTAGTGGATATCGTCAACACGGACTTCCTCAGCAACACAGCCAAGAAGTCCGGCGGCGCAATCTATACTGAGGAGTACAGTTTGCTCACGATCCGCGACGGAACCTTCTACAGCAACACAGCCGACTACGGCGGTGCAATCCTTACTGAATATCACAGTTCTCTCACAATCAGCAATGGCACCTTCTACAGCAACACTGCCGACATAGAAGGTGGTGCGATCTATACCTGGAGATCACCTGTGACCATCAGCCAGAGCACTATCGCCGAAAACTACGCCGGCAGCAGGGGTGGCGGTCTGTACATCACCGACAGAAGTTACCGCTCCGTGGTGTCGGAGACCACCTTCTACAGCAACACGGCATACGCCGACGGCGGCGCGATCTACAACCAAGGTAGCCTGCTCATCACCAACAGCACCCTGACCAGCAACAGTGCGAAGCAAGGTGGCGGTTTGTTTGGCAGCTATGTGGTTTTTTCCAACCCAATCTACTCCTACGCCGCAGTTCTAGACATGGCCAACGTCACTGTTGCCGCCAATCAGGCCATCACCGGTAGCGGTCTGTACGCAGATGCGAGCGGGACAGTGACCTCGACCAACCGCATCACCAATACCCTGCTCGTCAACGGCATCGGTGGCGCGGACATCGCCGGCCCAGGCACCGTGGTGGGCAGCAGCAACCTGACCGGCACGCTGGCCATGGGCGCACTGCAAGACAACGGTGGCTCCACCTGGACGATGTTGCCCGGCGCCGCGGCCATCGACGCAGGCACGAATGTGGGCTGCCCGGCGGCGGATCAGCGCGGCAGGGCGCGCCCCCAGGGTTCAGTGTGTGACATCGGCGCTCTGGAAATGGCGGACACCAGGCTGAGCGGCCTGAGTATCGCCCCTGGTCTGCTCGTCCCAGCTTTCATCAGCACGACACTGGAATACACCGCGCTCGTCAGCTACAACGGCACGCCGCTCATCCTGACGCCGACCGCATCTGTCGGTACCTACA
>CAIRNL010000088.1 GCA_903879975.1 uncultured Chloroflexota bacterium
GCCCCCGCTGCCTCCCCCGTCATCGCTGCGCCAGCGTCCGTGATCGCCAGTGCCGGAAGCGCGGTCGAAGCCCCTGTCTATTTCCAGACGAACGGCAGCCGGGTGAGTGCAGCGGCGTTCTCCGTGAACATCGATGCGACACAGCTGCAGTTGGACCCAACCGATGCCGACCAGGATGGGGTGCCCGATGCGGTCAGTCTCCATGTACCGGCTGGGATGTTCAAAATGGTGCAGTACGACGCCGCCCAGGGCCAGATCCAAATCATGCTCTCTGGTGTCGTCCTACCCATGCCGCTGCTGGCCGACGGCCAGATCGCCAGCATTCAACTGACCGGTAGTGCTCAGGCCAGCGGGACATCGACTCCGTTGACGCTGACCGATGTCTCGCTGGGTGACGCAGAAGGCAACACAGTACCGGCTGAGGTGCAAACGTTGCCCGGCAGCGCGCCAACGCCCAGTCTGTTCCTGCCGCTCATCCGACAGTAGCACAAGCCACAGCATGAGCGCAGGTAGATAGTCACTGCGGGTTCACAGACCAGGTTTCTCTGGAGAAACCTGGTCTGTGAACCCAGAGAATCGCCCTAGTACACAGAGACCGAAGTCAATCGGTAGTGATGGAGCAGCGCAGCATGTAGAGCGATTTGCCAAATCGCTCCACAAAACCGCCAGCCTACTTGCGCCCATCTGTCCTAGGTGAACGCCGCACTGCACTCTGGAGCAAACGCGGCACCTGGCAACCAATGAAGGCCGCGTTGCGCCGTACAATCGCTGTCGACGTACCGCGCGTACCGCCCTCCGAAGCGTTCGATTTTCATGAGGTTTCCCGGATATGATGAATCTCAAAATACAAACTGCGATTGTCTCCATGTACCGGCTGCTGATCTTTGCGGCCCTGGCAGGCGGGATCATCCTGCTGGCGGAAGTCGACCGCGTATTCCAATCTCCGCAAAGAAGCCCAGGGACTGTGCCGAGCCTGGAAATACCGACACAGATAGCGGTCGACAGCCAGGGGTTGGCAGCTGTACCAGTTCAGTTTGCCGCCAGTGGCACATCGGTTGCCGCCGCGCTCTTCTCGATTGACTACGACGAGCAATGTCTCCTCTTCGACCCGATTGACACCAATCTCGATGGAACGCCAGACAACCTGCTCTTCAATGTGCCCAGCCAATTCACCGTCTCCACTTTCTTCGATACACTCAATACGAGCGGCGAACTGCAAGTCGTGATCGTGGACTATTCCCCGCCCTATTCAGTGTTTCCCGACCAGACACTGTTGACCATCCGGCTTGCAGCGCGCTGCACCCCTGCGCAGGGCGAAACGATCACGGCCAGGGTGGGATTTGGCAACGCCCCCCTCCCAAGCCTCAGCTCCCCAAGCGGCAGTTCGGTGAAAGCTACGTTTGTCGATGGATCCGTGAGCATCGGCGACAACCTCTCCCTCCCTACCTTGGCACCGACGGCAACCTCTACGCCAAACCCGGCCGCAACACAGACACCGGTGCCGACAGCAACAGCCCCCAACGGTACGATTCCACCCACGCCCGACTCTAGCGATGCAGACGTAGATGGCCTTCTCAGCAGAGAAGAAGGAGCCAGCGACTGGGACGGCGACGGCATCTCGAATGATTTTGATGCCGACGATGATAACGACGGCATTCCCACCTTACTGGAAGGGCGCGGCGACGTAGATGGCGGCGGGGTCCCCAACTTCCTTGACCTCGATTCCAACGGCAATGGCATCTCGGATCGTACTGAGGCCGGCGAAAATCCGCTGCGCCCCGTGGATCGAGACGGGAATGGGATATTTGACTTTCTGGATGTACCTATGCGCCTCTATCTGCCCCATATTGCGCGCTGACCCTATGCATCCTCTTCCATTCACCGGTGGGGGACCGGAAGTGCTGCCGGCTGTAGCCAGCGCCGTTCGACCTGCGGTGCGTCGCCCAGCCGATATCCTATTCGGTCCACGACTCTCGAATAGAAAGCTGAGAGATGGCTGCACACTTGTCACACCTTACCGTCCGCCGCAGGGCAGCATATCTGGGTTTCGATCTGTGTGCGGTGATTCCGATTGGCGAGGCGCCGCACGCCGATTTCTTTGACGCATGGATTGCGGCCGGGCGCGCCGGGGAAATGACCTACCTTGAGCGCAACCGCAACAGACGCCGGTTTCCGGCGTTGCTGGCCGAGCCGGGCACGCCACCGTTTGAGACCCTGGTCGTGCTCGGAGTCGACTATCACCAGTTCGACCTTCCCGTTGCGCTGCGTGACGACCCGAGCCGCGGCATTGTTGCGTCCTATGCCTGGGGCAACGATTACCACGAAATCATCCGCCCGCTGCTCTACGATCTGGACGCAACGATCCGTCACCTGAGCGGGCGCACGACGCACGGCAAGTGCCTGGTCGATACGGGGCCGGTGCTGGAGCGCGACTGGGCGGCTGCGGCCGGGCTGGGCTTCACCGGCAAGAACTGCTGCACGATCCGACCCGGCGCAGGCAGCTGGCTCTTGCTCGCCGTGCTGCTGGTCCCAGAGCAGCTCGCCGATGAACGCATGGAGTGGGACACTGAAACAGCAGCGCAGCCGACATCTGTCCGCGGTACCTGTGGGCGGTGCGCGCGTTGTCTGGTCGCCTGCCCGACCGCTGCCTTTGCCGGCCCCTACGATCTGGACCCGCTCCGCTGTATCTCCTATTGGACGATCGAGTCGCGCGGCATCGTCCCGCGCGCCCTGCGGCCCCATTTCGGCAATCGCATCTTCGGCTGCGACATTTGCCAGGAAGTCTGCCCCTACAATCGCCGGCGCCCCGAACGCGCCCCGCTCCTGGCGGGGCTACACGCTCATCAGTCCCGCATCGCCGCACCGTTGCTCGACGGCTTTCAGCCTGAAAACCCTTATTGGCTCGATCCCGTGGCATTCAGCGAGCACTTTGCGCGATCCCCTATCAAGCGAGCGCGACGGGCCGGTATGCTGCGCAACGTCTGCATTGCACTGGGCAACTGGGCCTCGCGCCTGGCAATCGACGCCCTGCAACAGGCACTGGTCGACGAGGATCCACTGCCGCGCGCCCACGCGGCCTGGGCGTTGGGACGCATCCAGTCGACAACGCGTGCCGAGCAGATTCGCCCCATATTGGAGCGCGCGCTCGGCGTCGAAGCAGACGAACGCGTTGGCGACGAGATGCGACTCGCGTTGCGTGGCGAGACATGACCCTGTCTAGGCCGGGTTCGCCACACGATCGGCGGATCGGCGTAGTTGTCCCCCGCAACTTCTTGCCGGAAAATACGTATTGGTTTGTGGCAATAAATTCTGATCGATACATGCCGCCTTTGAGAACTCAAGCAGGGTGTCGGCGGCGTGAGGCACAGCGACCCAATTTCGACGAAGAGGAGGAGACTGACCATGGATTTCGTCAAAGCGTTGACGTTCATGACCGAAGACCCGCGCTGGAAGGAAAAGCTGGCGATCGGGACAGGCATGGCTCTGCTCGCCCCGCTGATCATCCCAGCCATCATCCTGATAGGCTATTGCGTTCGTTTGCTGCAGAACATGCGTGCAGGGGAGCAGTTCCCGTTGCCGGAATGGGAAGACTGGAGTGGCGATCTCGTGCGCGGCTTCAAGCTCTTCGTGGTGACCCTGATCTGGCTGCTCCCTGTCTTCCTGGTGACGCTGCCCGCCGCTGTTGGTGGCGCCATGGCCAACTCAGACAGCGGCATCATCGAGACGCTGGGCATCATCATCTTGGTCGGCATCATGTGCATGGGCTTCCTCTATGCGCTCTTCGTGATGTTGATGACGCCCGGCTTCACCATCTGGTATGCCCGCGACGAGAAAATTCGCAGCGGTTTACAGTTGACTGCGATCTTCGAGTGGACACGGCATCATGTGAGCGAGGTGCTGCTCTACACAATTGCCTACCTTGTTGCCAGTTTCATCGTCACGATGGTAGCCGGTACGATTGGCGTACTGCTCTGCGGCGTGGGGTTGATCGTGACGGTACCACTGAGCACGCTGGTCATCTACCTGTACCAGTACAACCTGCTCGGCCAGATTGCCTATCAGGAGCGCACAGGCGAGCGCTACTACAGCCTGCCGGCGCCACTTCCAGTTGTGCCGCCTGCCCCACCGGCCGCACCGGCTGACAGCGACACACAGCCACCGCAGGCGTAGCGAGCGAATCGAATGTACCGTCCCCCTTTCGCTGAAGCAACTGTGGTTCTTGTGCAGTTCATAGGGTTGACAAGGTAGAAAACTGCTTGAGGCCGGGTCAACCCCATGAGATTCCGAAGGTACGCAACCATGAACGCAGCGTCTTGGGACGCTGCGTGTTCTTTTGCGATGCCAGGCGACATCGGACGGCAGCAGTGCCAGGAGCGGTGCGCGATCACGGAGGCCAACCAGAAGGTTTGTATGGACGAGGATCTCACAGCTAGAGCCGTGGCTTCCACAAGGGGGGTGACAGACGTTGCGCAATGCAGCGAATAGCGAAATCACCGCTTACCCGTTTGAGAACCCTTGTGAAGCCATGGAGAACAAAAATGCGTCTCAACCAGACCAAGTCACAACAACTGTTCCGTAAAGCCAAGCAGTACATCCCCTACGGTGTCAACTCAAATTTTCGCTACTGGGGTGAGGAAGGGACGCCCATCATGGCGCGCGGCGCCGGCGCCTATGTGTGGGATGCCGACGACAATCGCTTCGTCGACTATCGTCTCGGTTTCGGCCCGGTCATTCTGGGCCATGCTCACCCCATCGTCACGCAGCGCGTGGCGGAAGCAATCCAGAATGGCGTGCTCTTTGCCGCCACGACGCCAATTGAGATCGAACTGGCCGAACGTTTTACGCGCATGACGGGCATGGACAAGGTGCGCCTGTCCAACACGGGCAGCGAGGCCAACATGCATGCGCTGCGCATTGCGCGCGCCTACACCGGCCGCGAGAAATTCATCAAGTTCGAAGGCAACTATCATGGCAACTTCGACTACGTCATGTTCAGCGGGCCGACGGCCAACGCCAAATTACTTGGGTCGCGCGGCCGCCCGCATCGCCTGAGCGCCACCGAGGGGATGCCGGCCGCCATCCGCAACTACATGATCTCGCTGCCGTACAACGACAGCGAGATGCTCGAACGCGCCCTGATCCAGCACAGCAGCGAAGTGGCCGCCGTGGTGTTGGAGCCGATCATGGGCAACGTAGCCTGCATTCTGCCTGACCCAGCCTGGCTGCACCGTGTGCGCGCACGGTGCGACGAATTGGGCATCGTCCTGATCTTCGACGAGGTCAAGACCGGCTTTCGCCTGGCCAACGGGGGCGCACAGGAGTATTTCGGAATCAGGGCAGACCTGGCAGCCTACGCCAAAGCGATGGGCAACGGCTTTCCCATCTCTGCCGTAGCTGGCCGCGCCGAGATCATGGCAGTCGTCGAGCCGGGACGTGTTGCGCACGGCGGCACCTACTGCGGCAATGTGGTCGCTGCCACTGCCGCCGCTACCACGCTGGAGATCATCGAGACGCAGCCGGTGATCGACACGATTTTTGCCAACGGTCGCCGCCTCATGACAGGCATCGGTGAGATCCTGGGCCGGCGCGGCGTGCCGCATGTCGTGACGGGCGTGCCCTCTATGTTCAGCGTGCTCCTGGGCAAAGAGGAGGCGCCCACCGACTATCGCAGCTACAGCGAATTTGATGCTGAGCTTTTCGGCCTGCTTGGCGGCGAGTTGATCCGCCAGGGCGTTCTGGTAGACGATGATCCGCGCGAGCCCTGGTTCATGTCCTACAGCCACGATGCCGCCGTGATCGACGAGACGCTCAATCGGGTCGAAGATGCCGTCAACGCTGTCTTCGGCCGTGCTGGGCACCCGCAGGCAGTGCAACGGGCCGCCTGATGGGGCTGGGAGGGAGGAATCGATGCAGGCCATACGGTCTTTCTCTTTGCAGCGCGCTGGGGCCGGGCGATCTGCTGGTGGGCGGCGGGGTTCTTTCCTCCACCCATCGGGCGCGCTCTGCAACAATTGTCGCAGATTCACCCACATTCTCTCGTCGCTTTGACGCGGCATCGGCCATGCTCCCTATGTCATTTTGCGCATAGGATTCTAGTCGCCTAGCGATTGTCATCCCGATTGCACCTTCCTATACTAGTAGTGGGACTATCTGTATAGCTGGTTCGTGCGAAGTGCGTGGCGTCAAGAGGATGTCCAGTCGCGGGACACGGGCGGGCACAGACAATCGATACGCCGTTCCGATCTTGCTGTTCGGGTTCGCTGGTGACCCACCTTTATTTGATGGTTCATTCATACGCCGAGGGTCTCAGCACGCCTCGTGCGTACATCGAACGACGACAAAGGGGTCATGAATGAGCTAGTAGCCAGCAGAGAACTCATCCTGTGTTCATCTGAACGGAGCGGAGTCATGATTCGGGTGCTGGTCGTAGAAGAGTACGAGGGAATGAGGCAAGGGCTGTATGAACTGTTGACAGACCTGCCGGAAGTAGAGGCAGTCGACATTGCAGGGGATATGGTGGAGGCGTCTCGCCTGCTCTGCCGGACTCGGTATGATGTTGTCGTGCTTGGGCTGGAGGATGCCGAGCACAGTGGGTTAGGGGTGATCAATGCATTTCGCAAGATCAGCCCGCTCACCTCGGTGCTCCTGCTGGGTCTGAGCATCGATACCCGTCTGGCCATGTGGCCAATTCGCTTTGGCGTCATGGGGTACATCCGCAAGGAATCGCTTGCGGAAGAGTTGCCGCTCGCCGTACGGGCAGCCATGTCTGGCACGCCGTACGTGTCGCGGTTCTATCACAATACCACGGCCCCAGGCTGGCTGCTCCCTTTAGCCATTGCCTAGAGGCTGAGTGCTGGTGGCGGCGTCGAACAGTCCCATCGACAGCGTGCGGCTCGGTGAGCCGCACGCTGAGTTTTTGGGGAGCCGACACCGCCGCGGGTTACCAGCCAAAGCGTTCCTCGCGCCATGGATCGCCCTCCATGTGGTAGCCGGCACGCTCCCAGAAGCCCGGCCGATCCCCTGCCATGAACTCGAAGCCGCGCACCCATTTTGCGCTCTTCCAGAAGTACTTCTTCGGCACCAGAAGCCGAAGCGGATAGCCATGGTCCGGTTCTAGAGGCATTCCTTCATAGGCATAGGCCAGCATCGTATCGTCGTCGTCCAACACATCGAGGGCGATATTGGTCGTGTAGTTTTGCTCGCAATGGACCATGACGTGGGTTGCAGCCGGTTGAATCTCAAAATGTGTCACAAAGTGCCGCCATGGGATGCCCGTCCACGTGGTGTCGAGCTTGCTCCATCGGGTGACACAGTGGATATCCACCGTCTCCGTCTTCTGCTGTAGCGCCATCAGTTCATCCCATGTGAAGGTGCGCTCGTCTTTGACGAGGCCAAAAACACGCAGCGTCCAGTCCTTCAGATTGGTGTAGTGAGGTGTTGTCCCGTAATGCAGCACGGGAAACCGTTCGGTCAAAAACTGGCCTGACGGCACGCGGTCGTCCTGATTGGCTTCCGGCACATTCTTGACACGCTTCAGGCGCTCCACTTTGGCAAATGGGTTCTCAAATCGCATAAGCCGCTCATCACCTCCAACCTCTTCCTCAGAATGACTACGTTCTTCTGGCGTGAGCATACCACTGACGCAGCACTCCGCAAAGCCCCTTCGCTTACAATCGACGTGCGGAAAATTCCGCCCTGGCTGGCGGCGTCCCTCCAACAACGAAGGCAGGAGCCTCTGCCCCTGCCTTCGTGTCGATCGCTGGACAACTTTCCGTCGCCTACAGGAAAGGTCTCTACATCCCATCACTTTAGCGCATCGTCAGCGCCATCACAGCTTTCTGTGCATGAAGACGATTCTCTGCCTCGTCATAGACGACCGACTGCGGCCCGTCAATGACGCCGTCCGTCACCTCGATGTTGCGGTCGGCTGGCAGGCAGTGCATGTAGATTGCACGCGGATCGGCCAGTGCCATGCGCCGCTCATCGGTGATCCAGTTCGTGTATTTCTTGCCGATAGCCGCACTTGCAGCGTTATCAGAGGTCGTCAGCAATGCCCCCCAACTCTTGGGGTAGACAATGTCGGCGCCCTTGAAGCCCGCATCGAAGTCATCCAGAATCTCGAAGCTGCCGCCATGCTTCTGGACATTGTCCTTGGCCTGCTGGACGATATCGGGCATGAGTTTATATTCCGGCGGATGGGTCAGACGAACGTTCATACCGAACCGCGTCATCTGCAGAATCAAGCTTTGGGGCACAGAAATTGGCTTCTGGTAGCTGCTGGCATAGGCCCAGCTGACGTTAATCGTCTTGCCGCGTGGGTCACCCACTTTTTCGATGATCGTCATGAGATCAGCCAGAATCTGGAAGGGGTGATAGACATCGCACTGCATGTTGAGCACCGGTACACGGCTGGCCTTGGCAACTTCGTTGATGTACCGATTGCCGAAGGCCCAGTCACACTGGCGGATGGCAATCCCATCGTAATAGCGACCGTAAATTTCGCCGATCTCTTTGGCGGTGTCGCCGTGGCTAATCTGTGTCGTGTCGGAGTCGATGAAGGCCGCATGTCCGCCCAGCTGGGCCATGCCGACCTCGAAACTGGAACGCGTGCGTGTGCTGCTGAAGAAAAAAAGCAGGGCCAGAGTCTTGTCACGCAGCAACGGATGTGGGATACCCAAGGCACGATCGCGCTTCAGTTTGAAGGCGACGTCAAGCACCGTTTCAATTTCTTCCTTGCTGAAATCCATGTCGCTAATATAATTGCGACCGCGCAGATCGGTTTGCATAGTTTCAATTCTCCCAAAAGTGGATTGAGTGCGGCTATTGCTTTATTGTAGCGTGCCTCCAGCAAAGCACAAACAACTGCGCCGCCGATCATGCGGAGATCGAGGCTCGACCCGGTGCAAAACCATTCAGGGTGTGTCTTGTTTGGCATGGCTGCGGCACGCGCAAGCCCCAGCCCAGTGCGCGTGATTGGCAGAATGCTGGCTGGCAGGTATGATGGCATCCATGGCTTCTTACCGGCAGCACGTGCGAGGCCGGCCAGCGACGATAAGGGAAACGACATGAGCAGCGGGAAACTAGCCCGAACCCAGGGACTCTTCTTCGAAGAATTTATGATCGGCGACCAGAGCGAGAGCGTCGGGCGCACCGTTACGGAGGCGGATGTCGTCAACTTTGCCGGCCTCTCTGGCGACTACAATCTCATCCATACCGATGCCGAGTACAGCAAGGGGCACATATTTGGCCAACGCGTCGCACATGGCCTGCTGGTGCTGAGCATTGCCAGCGGCCTTGCGGTGCGTCTTGGTTTCATGGAGGACACGATCCTGGCCTTCCGCGGGCTGGAGTGGAAGTTTGCTGCGCCCGTTTTCATCGGGGACACGATCCGCCTGCGCGTCACCGTCGAAGCGACCAAGCCGATGCCGCGCCTGGGCGGCGGCCTGGTCACGCTGAAGATGGAGGTGTTGAACCAAAAGAACGAAACCGTCAACCGCGGGCAATGGACAGTGCTCTGTCGAAGCCAGGACCAATCGTAACGGCGCCGTCTCCGACTGAGTGATCATGCAACTCCTCTGGCTCCCTGCCTTCCTCCTGTTCTGTACTGGGCTGGCACTCCTGTGGCTGGCGCGACGCAGGCGGCAGGCATCCGGTCTGCCAAATGGTGCCGTGATCTACAGCGACACGGGTGCAGAGCAGTCTGTAGCGGCGCCGCTGATCAGCCGACGCCACGGCCTGATCGGCAAGCCCGACTATCTGATCGAAGCGCGCCAAGGTACGGCTCGAACCATGATTCCCGTAGAGGTCAAAAGCCGGAGCCGACCCGGCAAGCTCCCCTTCGGACACATCCTCCAGCTGGCGACCTATTGCCTCATCATCGAAGAGATCTATGGGGTAGCGCCGTCTCACGGCATCCTACGGTATGCAGATGGCTCGTACACGATCGCCTACACGGCAGAGCTGCGGCGCGCCGTGCTGGAAGCGGCCGAAGGCATTCGCGCAGTGCGTTCGGCGTCTGACGTACCACGTAGCCATCAGGATGCTCTCCG
Organism: uncultured Chloroflexota bacterium; assembly: GCA_903879975.1. Taxonomy (GTDB): domain Bacteria; phylum Chloroflexota; class Anaerolineae; order Caldilineales; family Caldilineaceae; genus Caldilinea. The sequence goes on from CAIRNL010000088.1 coordinate 10,050, forward strand.
CTGCGATCATTGCGGCTATCGCCCAGGATGCGGCCAGCAGGCGCTGTGAGTGTGTCTGCCCAGTTTCGGTGCCCACCCGTCCAGAGGTTCAGGTTGTACTCACCGGATGCCGTGCCCGTTTGTTGCAGCCTTTATCCAATATTCTCGTGAGGACAAAACGATGAAAACTGAGCAATTGAAGCCGGCTCTCATCGTCAATGCCGGCGGCCAAAGCCGGCGCATGGGGCGCCCCAAGGCGCTCCTGCCGACGCCCCCCGATGGCAGACCGCTGATAGCGCATGTCGTGCGCCGCCTGGCCCGGCTGAACCTGACGCGCCTCATTGTCGTCACCAACGATCCGGATATGCCTGCCCAGGCAGGCCTGCCGCTGGGCACAATCTACGTGCCAGACGCCTACCCGGGCACAGGCACGCTCGGCGGCATTGCCACGGGTCTGCAGCAAGTCGGTGGCTGGGCCATCGTCGTGGCATGCGATTTGCCGCTGGTGAGCGCCGATCTATTCGAGTTGCTCAGTGGATTGGCCGTTCAGCAGGATGCCGGCGGTGAACATTGGGACGCGGTCGTCCCTATCGTGGGGGGCTATGAGGAGCCGCTGCACGCGCTCTACCATCGGCGCTGCCTGCCTGCCATTGAGGCAAGGCTGGCACAGGGAGAGCGCCGCGTGATCAGCTTCCTCGGCGAGGTGCGCACCTGTTACGTACCGGAAGCAGAGTTGCGGCGCGCCGATCCCTTGCTTCACTCTTTTGTCAACGCCAACACCCCGCAAGAATGGCAGGCTGCGCTTCCATTCCTGGACTTGCGCCAGGATGAAGTGCGCAGCCCCACTGTCGAGAGGACAACAGACACCATGCGCGCACGCACTCCCGTCGACCTGGAACAGTACCTGACCGAGGAGAGGATCGAGGCCCAACTCATCCACGATATCGGCCACACGCCCACCGTGCCGGCAGCTGCAGCCGTGCTAGGTGTCGAGGCGGATCAGATTATCAAGACTTTGCTCTTTCTGATCGAACCGCCAGATCCTCCCGGTGCGGCGCCCGTCGTCGTCATCAGTAACGGCGAGCGCCGCATCGACAAGCGCAAGCTGGCCGAACGCTTTGGTGTGAACAAGAAGCGCGTCAGCCTGGCAGCGGCTGAAACCGTGTTGGCGACGCTCGGCTATCCTGCGGGCGGGGTGCCGCCGTTTGGCCATATCACCGCCGTGCCTGTGCTGGTCGACGCCAGCGTCGCCAGCCTAGAGACGCGTTACGGCGGCGTTATCTTCGGTGGCGGTGGCGACGACCGCACGATGATGCGCCTGACGGTGGCTGAATTGTTGCGGGTAACAGGTGCAGAGCTGGCCGAGGTGAGCTAGCGGGAGCTACTGTCCTCGACGTCTGCTGGAGGCAGTGGCGGTGCGGCCTCGCGCCGGAAAGGATTGCGCGCGGGCTGCGCAGGAGCTGCAGTTGCCGGCTGTAGCTGGGGCGCGGGCGCCGGATTCAACTGTAATTTTGGCGCCACGCGTGCCTGTGGCGTGCCACAGAAGACGCAGATCTCCCATTCGTTCCGCACCAGTTTGCCGCAGCCAGGGCAGGAGTGCTGTAGCTGCCCATGACAGTTCGGGCAGAAGACCCATGCCTCTTGAACGGGCACACCGCAGTTATGACAGGTCTGTGTCTCTTCCAACTCGCGCAGCAAAGCCTCTTCTTCCAGCGCGCGGTCGTAGACATCTGCCAGGGTTGCCTTGGGTCTGATCATCATGTAGAGAATCAGACCGATGATCGGGAAGATGAGCACCAGGGCCGCAGCCAGAACGATGACGAGCCAGTCGCGCGTGCGTGAGCGAATATCGTTGAAGGCCCAGATGCCCATTGCGATCCAGAAAGCGAAAAGAAATGCACCCAGCGCAGCGACGAGAACGCCGACAATCGTACCAATGGTATTAATCAATTCCGGTGACATCAGTCTACTCCAAGACTGCGGCGCAAACCGCACAAAATTATACGCAGTATAGCCTACCCAAGAAGGAAGCCCAAAAGGCAGCGCTCCGTTCGGGATTCTTTTGCAACGGCACCTGTGACAGAGCCCCTTTCCCAGCAAAAAGTGATTTGACAGCAAGTAGACAGCATGCTATAGTCGCCCCGCAGCGTAGGATTGGAATCGATGCACACATCGATCTGAAGGCAGGTTTGACTGATGCAGACTATGCATTCTGCTCAAACAGCTCAGATCATCCGGTGGCAAAGGTGAACTTCGTTGCGGGTTTGCTCCTCAGTTCGACAACAGATCAACCGTTATCGGCCGCGCAAGTGGCAGCCATGGCTATGCAGTTTGATTGATGCGCCTTGCGCCAGTTCAGCAAAAAACTATCCATTCAACCAGTCCAAGAATCCAAGGAGAGTCTATGAACAAGCGTCTATCTATGGTCGGAATTGCACTGCTGATCATTGCCGTCATCTACTCGGCTTGTGCAGCGCCGGCCGCGGCACCGGCTGCGGCACCGGCTCCAGCCGAGAGCGCAGCTGCGGCACCGGCAGCTGACCAGGCTGCAGCACCTGCTGCCCAGAGTGGCAGCCGGCTCGACACCGTCAAGGAACGCGGCAAGATCGTGTGCGGCGTCAACAACCAGGTGCCGGGCTTTGGCAATGTCGATGCCAATGGCAACTACAGCGGCTTCGATGTGGACTTCTGCAAAGCGGTGGCGGCTGGCGTGCTGGGCGACGCCGAGGCCGTGGAGTATCGCTACGCCAGCGGCAACGATCGCTTCACGCTCGTCAGCACCGGCGAGGTGGACGTACTCTTCCGCAACTCCACCTGGACCCTCACACGCGACAGCGCCGAGGTCGGCATGGAGTGGATGCCAGTTAATTTTTACGACGGCCAGGGGATGATGGTGCGCAAGGAGAGCGGCATCACCAGCCTGGACGACATGGATGGCGCCACGATCTGCGTACAGAGCGGCACGACCACAGAACTCAACCTGGCTGATGTCTTCCGCAGCAAGGGACTTGATTTCACGCCTGTGGTCTTTGAAGATAATGACCAGACCTCCGCCGCCTACGACGAAGGCCGCTGCGATGGGTTCACCACGGACAAATCCGGTCTGGTTGCGACACAGACACGCCTCTCCAATCCTGAAGAGCACATGATTCTTGAAGATACGATGTCCAAGGAACCGCTGGCTGGCGCCGTCTACCAGGGCGACCCGACGTGGGCCGACGCCGTGCGCTGGATCGTTTTTGGCCTGATCCAGGCGGAAGAGAGCGGTGTGACGAGCGCCAACGTCCAGGAGATGATGGGGAGCGATGACCCGACGATCAAGCGTCTGTTGGGTGTCGAGAGTGAGATGGGTGCCAAACTCGGCCTGTCCAACGACTTCATGGTGCAGGTGCTGACGCAGGTCGGCAACTACGGCGAGATCTACGACCGCAACCTGGGTCCCGACACGCCGTTCAACCTGCCGCGCGGCCTGAACTCGCAGTGGAGCGAAGGTGGCCTGCTCTATGCGCCCCCGTTCCGGTAAACCATAGGGGAAGGCTGGGAGACAGGGAGAGTGGAAGCCTGGGAAACCTCGAGATCGGAGCACACTGGCAATGGGTTGTGCTCACTGTCTCGCGAGTTGCCACTCTCTCTGTTCTCCAGTTGCTTGATCGCCAAGATTCTTGACCTCCCTGTTGGGAGGAATTGCATACGGTAAGACCCTCTCTGGACACCTATGGCCCGCTCCACCCTACCCAACGCCCGTCCGCCCTTCTACCGTGATACGCGCGCGATCGGCATCATGGCTCAGGCGCTTTTCCTGCTGATTGTCCTGCTGATCGGGTGGTTTTTGTACAACAACATGGTCACGCGGCTGGCAGCAGGCAACGCGTCCGCTGGCGGCGCGCTGAGTTGGGATTTTCTGAACGGCACAGCAGGCTTTGGCATCTCAGAAGGACCCGCCTTTCGGCCGGAGGAAAGCTACGGCCGGGCGTATCTGGTGGGTGTGGCCAACACGTTGCGCGTTGGCGTTGTGGGGATCCTTCTTGCCACGGTTCTAGGTCTGTTCGCCGGCATAGCGCGCGTTGCCAACAACTGGCTCTTGAATCAGCTGGCTCTAGTCTATGTGGAGATCTTCCGCAGTACACCCCTGCTGGTACAGTTGCTCTTCTGGTACGTGGGCGTCATTGCTGCCCTGCCTGCCATCCAGGATGCAGCAGAACTGGCAGGGATGGGGTATCTCACCAATCGCGGGATGTACCTGACATGGGCCTATGCCACAGCGACGGGACAACAGTGGAACTGGTGGCTCCTGGCTGGCGTGATCCTCGGCATTCTGGTGGGCTGGATGCGCAGGCGCCACCTGACGCGTCACGGGCTGCCGGGCAGCGGATGGCCAGCCGGTATCGTCACTTTTGCCACGATTGCCCTGTTCGGCTTTTTCGTCGTCTCTGCGACGACAGCCTTGCCGGCCAACACCACCTACGAGCTGCGCCGTGGCGATCGCGGCACCCTCTTCGCCGATGAAAACGGCAACGGCGCCTTCGAGCCTGACGTCGACCGCACCCTCGCCTACGTCCCAATCACGCTCTACGACGCCGACGGCCGGGTACTCATCACAGGTGCAACCGAGGGTGCCGGCACCTTCCGTTTCACGGATCTGCCGGCTGAGGCAGCGACACTGACCTGGGAAACGCCGCCGCCGATCGCAATCAGCGAGCCGGTGCGGCAGGGCTTCAATTTCCGTGGCGGGATCAGCCTGACGCCCGAGTTTGTCGCGCTGCTGTTGGCGCTGGTCGTCTACACCGGTGCGTTCATCGCCGAAATCGTGCGCGCCGGCATCAACGCCGTCAACAAAGGGCAATGGGAGGCCAGCCGCGCGCTGGGACTAGGCACGGGGGCGACCCTGCGCATGATTGTGTTGCCGCAGGCGCTGCGTGTCATCATCCCGCCGTTGACCAGCCAGTATCTCAACCTGGTCAAGAACTCGAGCCTGGCAATCGCCGTAGGCTATCCAGACCTCTTCAATGTCTCTCGCACGATCGTCAACCAGACCGGCGCCGAAGTCCAGGGCATCCTACTCGTCATGGTAACCTACCTGACATTCAGCCTGATCACATCGATTTTCATGAACTGGTACAATAAGCGCGTCGCGCTGGTTGAGCGCTAATCAGCAACTCAGCCCATTGCGCGCACAGGATTGAAGCGATGGCAACAGAACTGCAACCGACAACCTGGGTCAACACCAATCACCCTGCGCCTGCGCGCAAGCCGCCTGCGTCAGAAATTGGCGTGTTGGGCTGGCTGCGTGCCAACCTGTTCAGCAGCATCGGCAACTCGCTCCTCACCCTCTTGACGCTGGTGGGTCTCTATTTCATTGTTGTCGGCGTGGTGCGTTGGGCGATCGATGCCTTCTGGGAACCGGTATGGGTGAACCGCAAGCTCTTTGCTGTCGGCCCATACCCCCCCGAGCAGATGATACAGCCTGCTGCCGTGCTGCTGATGGTGTCGCTCCTCTTCGGGCTGAGCGCCGGACGGTGGGGCAGCATCATGCGCAACCTTGGCATCGGGCTGGGAGCGCTGCTGGCGTTGCTGGCGATCATACCGATCGGCATACAGGCACAGCTTGTTATGGGAATCAGCCTGGCACTATTGCTGGGGGGGTACCTGGTCGGCCGGCGCGTGGCGCTGCCCAGTGCTTGGTTGGCGCTTGCATGGGTGCTCAGCCTGCCGGTGACCTTCCTTCTGCTCACCAGCGGCGTCAACCTGCCGTCATTCGGAATCACAGAGAGCATTGCGCCCATGGTGCCCAATAACCTATGGGGCGGCCTCATGCTGACTATGCTGCTTGCCGTGGTTGGCATTGCGCTGAGCTTTCCACTCGGTGTGGCGCTGGCGCTCGGCCGGCGCAGCAAGCTGCCGGTCATCAAGTATTTCAGCATCGGCTACATCGAATTCATCCGCGGCGTGCCGCTGATTACGCTGCTCTTCATGGGCATGACATTGCTGCCACTCTTTCTGCCCAGCAACTGGGGAAATCCGTCGCAGCTGATGCGTGCCATGGTAGCCATCACGCTGTTCAGCGCCGCTTATCTGGCGGAGAATGTGCGCGGCGGGCTGCAGGCAATTTCCAAGGGGCAGTACGAGGCAGCCGACGCCCTTGGGCTGAGCAGCTTTGACAGCCTGCGCTTCATCATCCTGCCCCAGGCGTTGACCAAGGTCATCCCGGCCATCGTCGGCCAGTTTATCGGCCTCTTCAAGGACACCTCCCTGGCTTCGCTCGTCGGTCTGCTGGAGCTCGTGGCTGTCGCCAAGTCCGTCATCCAGCAGCCAGAATGGCTGGGCGTATCTGGAGGCGTAGCCAAAGAGGTGTACGTTTTCATTGCCATCGTCTTCTTCATCTTCAGCTACGGCATGAGTTTCGCCAGCCGCCAGTTGGAGCACCAACTCGGGTTTGGGAAAAGGTAGAGGGATTCCGGTATGGCAGGTCACGCAGAACAGAATGACATCATAGTTGCCAGCAACGTCAACAAGTGGTACGGCGAGTTTCATGCGTTGAAGAACGTCAGCCTGTCGGTGAAACGCCGCGAGGTGGTGGTGATCATCGGCCCATCGGGTTCGGGCAAATCGACCTTGATCCGCACCATCAACCGGCTGGAAGAACATCAGAGTGGGGACATCATCGTCGACAGTATTCCGCTGACGCGCGACATGCGTAACATCGAGGCGATCCGCAGGGAGACCGGCATGGTCTTCCAGCAGTTCAATCTCTTCCCGCATCTGACGGTGCTGCAGAACATCACATTGGCGCCGATTCACGTACGCAAGATGAAGAAGAAAGAAGCCGAAGATCGCGCCATGCAACTGTTGGAACGCGTCGGTATCCCCGAACAGGCGCAAAAATATCCAGGCCAGCTGTCCGGCGGCCAACAGCAGCGCGTGGCCATCGCGCGCGCGCTGGCCATGCAACCCAAGATTATGCTCTTCGACGAGCCGACCTCGGCGCTCGACCCAGAGATGATTCGCGAGGTGCTGGAAGTCATGGAAGAACTGGCCGAGTCGGGCATGACGATGGGCGTTGTCACCCATGAGATGGGCTTTGCCCGCGGCGTCGCCGACCGCATCGTCTTCATGGACGCCGGCGAAATCGTCGAAATCGGCACGCCCGAGCATTTCTTCACCAATCCACAGCATGATCGCACGAAGCTCTTCCTTGAACAGATCTTGAAATAGAGACAGCTTGCCGAAGGCATTTCCCGATGTTTCATCACAGTTTGCGCAATCGAGCGGATGCGTCTACTATTACGCTCGAAAGCGACGCTTTCCCACATTACCCGCCACCGATTTCAACTGGAGACCCAAAAGGAGATAGACCTGTGAGACGAAACCATGCTCCCAGATTCACCCGCACTGCGCTGTGGCTGACGCTGCTGCTGCTCGTGGCGATGTTGGTGCAGGCGTGCGCGCCGGCAGCACCTGCCACTGAGTCGAGCGCTGCGCCAGAGGCTGCTGCGCCAGGCGAACCGGTCAAGAATGTGCTGGGCAAGGAGATGCCAGCCGACGCGGCCCCACTCGATCAGCAGGTGCTGGTATTCCCCTACAGCGGCTGGAAAACCTTCACAACGGTCGACTTCTTCCAGTCCGTCTACGAGCGCGCAGATGCGATTGCCGATATCCTCTCCGACCCGTTGGTGCGCCTGGACAAGAACTTCCAGCCGCAGCCGGCTGCGGCCACCGAATGGTCGGTCGACGACAGCGGTCTGGTCTGGACCTTCAAGCTCGATCCCAACCTGATGTGGAACGATGGCACACCGGTCACCGCCGATGACTACGTCGCCACATTCCAGTATGGCGCCGACCCGGCCCACGCCTGGGATTTCTCGTGGTACTACCAGGGTGTGCTCAAGAACTGGACGCAGGCTGTCGGCGGCGAGGTGTCGCCGCAGGAGATCGGCGTGCGCGCAGTGGATGCCAACACACTCGAATTCACGACCGAGATACCGGCCCCCTTCCTGCCGGCAATGCTGCTCTACTCCAATACCCTGCAGAAGAAGGCGCTCGAAGAGCACGGCGGCCTCTACAACTCGGATGTTGCGACTTCTGTTTCGTCCGGCCCGTACAAGCTGGTGGAATGGACCAAGGATCAGCGCCTTGTCTACGAGATCAACGAGCAGTACAAGGGCACCAATATACCCTACATCCAGCGCATCGTTGTCACCAATATTGGCCAGCCGTCGCAGTTGCTGCCGGCCTACGAAGCCAACGAGATCGACTTCGTCAACGGCGGCGGTACCCTCTCACCCGCTGACCTGGAGATCATCGCTGCCGATCCAGCGCTCAACGAAGAGTACCACCCGCACTACGGCGACTTCCGCACCTACTACTTCGCTTTTGACAACACACAGCCACCCTTCGACAACCCCCTGGTGCGCCAAGCCTTTGCCCACGTGCTCGACCGCGATGCGATCACAGCCAACATTCTGAAACGCCAGGGTATTTCGGCCTATTCGTTCCTGGCCCCAGGCTTCCCGGCTTCCAACTCGGCGGCTTTTGCCGAAACCTGGCCGCTGAACATCGAGCAGGCGAAGCAACTGCTGGCCGATGCCGGCTATCCCAACGGCGAAGGCTTCCCGCCGCTGACGCTCAAGTTGCGCGGCGAAGGCCCGGCTCCGACTGCCGTTGCGCAGGCCTATGCCTCGGCGCTCAAAGAGAACCTGGGTATCGATGTCGAAGTGACGAACATGGATTTCAAGGCGTACATGGAAGAGATGAACGCCAAGCCGACGCAGATCCAGTTTACACTCATCTCCTACGGCATGGACTACCTGGACCCAAGCAACATGCTCGGCGTCTTCCTGAGCGGCGGGCGCCATCCGTGGTCGAACGCCGAGTACGACGCGCTGGTCAAGGAAGCGTCGAGCTTCCTGGGCGATCCGGCGGAGCGAACCAAGATGTTCCAGGATGCAGAGAAGATCCTGGTGGACGATGCAGCCTTTATCTTTGCCTACCACCAGACCCCAGGCGACCTGATCAAGCCGTACTTGAAAGGGCCGGCACTGGAACCGGATGCCAACGGCGTGTCGGCATGGCACTGGCCCGGCTTCTCCAGCTTCAGTGACCTGCCCTCGGGCGTGTACATCTCCAGCGATGTAAGCAACTACCGGCAGGCGCCCGACTAGCCCTATTTCGAATCTCGAATCTCCAATCTCAGCAACCTTGAGATTGGAGATTCGAGATGACAGGTGCAACCAATGGCTCGCTACCTTCTAGGCCGACTCGCTGGGATTCTCATCGTCTTCTTCCTCGTGAGCGTAGTGATCTTTCTGCTCATGCACGCCATCCCAGGTGGCCCCTACAACGAAGACAAAGTGCCGCTCTCGCCGGAGGCCAAAGCCAACTACCTGCGCAAATATGGGCTGGATCGGCCGTTGGTCGAGCAGTATCTGCTCTACATGGGCAACGTCCTGCGCGGGGATTTCGGCGTACCCTTCCAAAGCCCGACCGAAACGGTGACGGGGCTCATTGCGCGCACCTGGCCGGTAAGCGCATCGCTCGGCTTTGCCGCCTTGCTGGTAGCGATCCCGTCGGGCCTTCTGCTCGGAATTCTGGCTGCCACACGCCAGAATTCTTGGCTGGATTATGCCGCCTCGGCGACCTCTACGCTGGGACTGACCGTGCCCAACTTCGTTGTAGCGGTATGGCTGGTGCTGCTCTTTGCCGTGCAGTTGAAGTGGCTGCCTACAGGGGGATGGGGTGAGTGGCATCACTACATTATGCCAGTGACAGCGCTGGCGCTGGCGCCGATGGCGCTGACTGCTCGCTACACACGCACGAGCATCCTTGAGGTGTCCCGCTCAGACTTCATTCGCACCGCGCGTGCCAAGGGGCTATCCAGCCGCCAGATCATGATGCGCCATACGCTGCGCAACGCGTTGATTCCGCTCATCACCGTACTAGGCCCGCAGATTCCGAACCTCATCACGGGCACAATTTTCATCGAGAGTATTTTTCGTGTGCCGGGGCTGGGTAAATTTTTTGTGACCAGCATCCTGGGTCGTGACTACCCAATGATCATGGCGCTGATGCTCCTGGTCGCCGTAGTATGGTCGATGGTCTATCTCATCACAGATATTCTCTACACAGTGGTTGATCCGCGCGTGCGGCTGGGGAAAAGCAGGTCATGAGTACTTCGACGACTGTGGCGTCCGGTCAGCCGGTCACGGTACAACCAGGGGTGCGGCAACGCACTCTGCTCGGCGATGCGGCACGGCGCTTTACACGGAACAAACTAGCGCTGGTCGGCCTCTTGATCGTGACGGCACTCATTCTGGCGGCGATCTTCGCCGACTGGATTGCACCCTACCCGTATGATGCGGCTGACCCCGTGAGCGCGCTGCAGTTTCCCAGCCGCGAGCATTGGATGGGCACAGACGAAGTCGGTCGCGATGTCTACTCGCGCATCGTCTACGGCACACGCATTTCGCTCTCCGTCGGCCTTGGCGTCATGGCGATCGCCCTGCTGATCGGCCTTCCCTTGGGCCTGCTGGCTGGGTTGGCCGGCGGAGCGATCGACTACATCATCATGCGCATCGTCGAGGTTTTCACTGCCATCCCCGTGCTCATGTTGGCGCTGCTGCTGATCTCAGTCTTTGGCGGCGGGCTCTACAACGTGATCCTGGCGCTGGGTATTGTCGCTTGGCTGGATGCGTGCCGCCTGCTGCGCGCGCAGTTGCTCTCCCTGCGCGAGCGCGACTTTGTCCTCGCCGCCCAGACCGTGGGCGCCAACAAGATTCATATCGCGATCCGCCATCTGCTGCCCAATGCAGTGGCGCCGCTCATTGTGGCCGTGACCATTGGCATCCCGGTGGCAATCTTCGCCGAGGCAGGGCTTTCCTTCTTGGGTTTGGGTATCAACGACCCCATTCCAAGCTGGGGCAAGATGGTGGGAAACTCGCTGTCGTACATGCGCGTCTACTGGTACCTAGGGGTCTTTCCCACACTGGCGATTGCCTTCACCCTGCTGGGGTTCACCTTTTTCGGCGACGGCCTGCGGGATGCGTTTGACGTCTCAGCCAACCACTGACGCCCACCGATTGCACCGAAACAAAATCGTACTGCCTTTTGGGAAACCCAGCAGCAGGAACATGCCGAAGCCCAGCACAAGCAGGGTACCGGCGACCCAGAGCACTGGCCGTCCGGGGCACAGCGCCACCCGGCCACGCCGAGACCCACATGCTACCCCGCTCCAGAATGCCGGCGTTCGACCCGCCCAGCCATCGACTCTTCTGTGAGATGTGCATGAACTGCAGCATCAAGGGGCAGTCAACTCAGTATCGTACGAAAGCAGCAAACCGTCCATGCCATTGACACTGCGTCTCCTGAACGGCGGCGGCTATATGCGCCGCCACGACATCGAGAATATCCTGCGCCATCTTTACGCCATGCAATGCGTGGAGATCGTCGGCATGAGCAACATTGGCAAGTCTGCGCTGATGCGGCTGTTAGCCCAGCCCGACGTCTGGGTACAGGAATTGGGTGAGGCGGCGCAGGAGTTTCTGCCAGTCTATATCGACTGCAACCGCATCCTGGATCTGACCGAGCAGGGCTTCTGCGAGCTGGTGCTGCGTTGCCTGCAGGAGGCCAGTCCGAGCCTGGCCGTGTTGCCGGAGTTGGTGCACGCGTACGACACGCTGATCGCACCGGCCAGCGACTTCCAGGTGCCGCTCAGCTTCAGCCGCGGCTTGACGACTGCGCTCGCATCAAACCCGCGCAAGTTGGTGCTTCTCTTCGACGAATTCGACGATCCCTACCGGCATGTTGACCCGCGCGTCTTTCTCAACCTGCGTGCCGTGCAGGATCGCCACAGTGCACAGCTGGCTTTTGTCACCGCCAGCGGCCGGCCACTGACGACACTGAACACAGACAGCCGTCATGGCGAGTTCGCTGAACTCTTCAGCCACCGATCGTGGTATCTGGCGCCGCTGACGAGACCGGACACCGAGCTCCAAGTGCGCCGATTCATGACTGCGTACGAGGCGCCTTTCACAACGGCCGATATCGACTTCATCTACCAATGGAGTGGCGGCCACCCGCGCATGGTGGAAGGGGTCTGCCGCGTGCTTCACAGCGCCCTCGAGGCAGCCGAACCGCCGCCGGCCGATGCCATGGAGCGCTGGCATTTTCACCGGAAGACCGCGGGCGCATTGGTGTCCGACGACTATCTGGTGCGCGAGTGCAGCAAGATCTGGGAAGAATCGACGCCCGCAGAGCAGGTCGAGCTGGCAGGCCTGGGCATCGCCGATCATGAACCGGATCGCACCATCATCGACGAGTTGCTGCGCCGCCACGTCCTCAACCGGGTCGAGAGCAGGCCGCAGATCTTCTGCCGCCTGCTCGCCGAATATATCCAGCGCCGCAGTGCGGCGGAAGCGCCTGGGTCGACCACGATCTGGGTAGACACAGCCAGTGGCGCTGTACTGGTGAACGGCACACCCGCTGAGACGCTGACTGCGCTGGAATACAAACTCATCCTGTTGCTCTTCCAAAACCGCAACAAGATCGTAGACAAGTATCAAATTGTCACCGACGTCTGGGGAGAAAGCTATATCGGCGAAGTCGACGACGCGCGCATCGAGAAGCTGATCAGCCGCCTGCGCCAGAAGATAGAACCCGACCCGGCGTCGCCGGCCTTCTTAACCACCGTGCGTGGGCGCGGGTATCGGCTGGTTGTGGAATAGCACCGTCCAAAATTGGCAGAGTCGCCATCAGAATTTGTCCGGTGCAACGCCTTCCCGCTATACTGTGCGACAGAAATCACAAATCCTTCCCAGCAACGCGCTTTCCAAAGGGGAGAACGTATGGCTGAAACAGCCGAAAGCACCAACCTACCTGTCCAATCAGCGCTGGCTAGAGATGTCATCGTTTTCGGTGGGGAAACACGCAACATGGCCATGGGCATCGCCATGCTCGGCGGTGGTCTGGCCGCATTCATTGCCGGCCTCACACGCACCTTCTTTGCTGAAGCGATGGCTTGGACGTTTATCGCCTGGGGCGCTTTCTTTCTCTACAGCGATCTTCTGCTCGCCACACGGCGCTTCATCCTCAGCGACGAGGGGCTCGATATAAAAATCCCTTTCCGCTTTTGGTCGCGCGACAAGAAGTGGGCATGGAAAAACATCAACCGCATGGACATCAAGGTAGATCGCCGCAGCACGCATGCCAAGGATTGTGAGTTGCAGGTGCACCATCAGTACCCCGGTGAAATTACGCTCGATCGCGAAGATCGCAACTTTGATGCGGAACTGGCCATGCTGATTATTGCACGCGCGGGCCTTCGCCCTCACGGAGAAGCTGTCGGTGTAGATTTGGCGAATCTGCCATTCGGCAAATCGGTCACGCTCACCTGGAAGAAGTAGTCTCCCCATTCGTCAAAAGTAAGCCGCCGGATCGACACGACAAGGTCCGGCGGCCTCTTGTTGAGTTCAGGTAGCACTCATGCTGCCACAGTGACCTGGTCGTAACGACGGATGAAGGATTCAGCTTGTTCGACCAGAATGCGATTGCCAATAAACAGGGGGACGCGCATGTGTAAGCGCGCAGGCTCCACATCCAGGATGGCCTGCGTGCCGTCCGATGCGGAGCCGCCCGCCTGATCGATCAAAAATGCGAGCGGGCCTGCTTCGTAGACAAGGCGCAACTTGCCGCCAGGCTTCTTCGGATCCTTGTTGTCGGCTGGGTAATAGAAAACGCCCCCAGAGAGCAAATTGCGGTGAAAATCAGCCACCAGCGAACCAATATAGCGCAACGATAGGCCCTTCTTTTCCGGCGTATCGCGCTGCAGCCAATCGGTATATGCCTGCACACCCGGCGTCCAGAAAGGTTGGTAGCCCTGATTGGTGCTGTAATACTTCGGCCGGGCCGGCAGCTTGATGTTGGGATGTGAAAGCAGGAATTCGCCGATGGCCGGGTCGAGTGTGAAACCGTGCACGCCATTGCCGGTCGAATAGACCATCATCGTGCTGGCGCCATAGAGAATGTAGCCAGCCGCCACCAGGTTACGTGCCGGCTGGAGAACATCCTGCAGTGTGCCGGGACCACTCGTTGTCTTGCGCCGATAGATCCCGAAAATCGTTCCGATACTCACGTTCATATCGATGTTCGATGAGCCATCCAGCGGGTCAAAAACCAGTACATACGGCCCCACCGAGAAGCGGCTGGGGATAGGGATAATCTCTTCTTCTTCCGAGGCCATGACTGCCAGACGTCCCGTGTGATCGTTGAGGCGGAAAATAGTGCGCTGGGCAAAGACATCGAGTTTCTGTACTTCCTCGCCCTGTACGTTCTCTTCACCCGCACTGCCGAGAATCTCAGCTAGCCCGGCGCGCGTCGTCTTGCTCGTAATAATCTTTGCCGCCAATGCCATGTCATACAGAATGTTGGTGAGCGTGCCCGTTGCTGCGGGATGGGCCTGCTGCTGATCAAGAATGAAGCGCTCAATCGTCACCAACTTGCCGTGGTATTCCTGCATGTCCGCCATCATGGACCTCCAACCCACCCTTTTGTTGTCCTTGAAGTGATCGCTATTGTGAAGTATAGCACGGCGCCAGCGATCCAGGTGTCGGCGGCAATGTGCACTAGGAAAGGCGTTTGACAGCCACGCGTGCGAGCTGCTATACTTGAATTCGTTCGCCATATTGAAACATATTCACATACATAAACTAGTCAATGAACCATTCTGGACAACCCGAAGGGGTGAAATCGGCGTTGCGCGTCCTGGACATCTTTGAATTACTGGCGCATCA
>CAIRNL010000089.1 GCA_903879975.1 uncultured Chloroflexota bacterium
GTGCAGCGAGAAGAGACTGCAGGCCAGAAAGTCAGTTTCCACGAAAGTGTTGACAGAAATCACGGCCGTGTCGAGACGCGGCGTTGTTAGAGCGTGGAAGCGCCGGAATGGTTAACTGGATTTGATCAATGGTGCGATCTGCGAAGTCTGATACTTGTCGAAGCGACGCGTAAAATCAAAGAGCAAAGTACAAACTTACGTTTCGCCCATTTTGAATTGCGTATCTGAAATAGCCGGAAGTATCCGATGGTATATGTCTGCCGAAAATCCCAGCAGCTTAAGAATCCGTTGTTGCAATGCGGTCAATGGTGTCAGATACCATTGCTGACCAAGGCTAAACAACGTGATGCCTTCGAAGGCTCGCAACAAGGCTTCGGCGGTCGGACGCGCCGTCGCTTTTTGGGGCAAGCCTTTGGTCAAGCCCGCCAGCGTTTCCTGTTGCTCGGCCAGCGTCCGCCTCACTTGATATTCCACCAATCCCAGCGTGCGCAAGCCGATCAGCAGCAACCGCACCAGTCCCGTCAGGCGGCTGGCCTTTTGCAGATACAACGGCGTCAACGACAACTGCCGCCCCTTCAAGCGGCGGAAACCCCGCTCGATCAAAAACGAACCGCGATAGGCCAGCACGGCTTGCGTCAGGCTCAGTTGCTCTGCCGGCGCGTTCGTCACGTAGACGCGCCAGCCCAACAAAAATTCCGCTTCCGCCTGTGCCGCCATATCCACCGTCACCTTGATCTTGACCGTCTCCTCCACTCGCTCCGTAGCCGGGCGTGTGCCGTAACCACTTACCTGGCGCGTTTGCCGCGTCACGTCGTAGTCCACCCCCAGCAAACCAACGACGCGCTGTTGCTTCAGAATTTTATCCACCGCCGCGCGCCATTCCGCTTCCGTGCGCGGAGAGGGCTTGCCTTTTTTACGCTCCCCCAGGCGACGGATAGCCGCGCGCGCCGTTTTCAGTCGCGTCCGCAAACCCGCTTTTTGAGCCTTGGCCTGCGCCAGCCCGCGCACCACCATTCGGCGTTCGGTGAAGACCACGGGCTGTCCCTCCGCTTCGCCTGTCAGCGTGGTTTCGTATTCGAAACCTTCGGCGATCTTTTCGCGGCGCCCGGTTTCTTCGTTTGTGCGCCAGATGGGCTGCACCGCTTGCGCGCCACTGCGTACAGGCGCCAGCAATTCACTCAACGTAGCCGCGGGCATTTGCACGCTGGAGAACGGGCACAAATACCAATCGCCGCCCGCCGCCAAATGGATGCGCGTCGCCAGCGCCGCCATTTTGCAATCGCCGACATACAGCAAGCCGCGCTTGCCCAGCGTCTGACGCACGCGATCAATCTCCGGCACGTAAAGCGGATCATCCGCTTTTTCACCGCTGGTGATGGTCGCCGTCAGTGGCAAGCCCAGGGGATCAAGCGTCGAGAGTTGAATCTTGAATTGCGGCAAGTCGGGGCGATGATCCTTGCTATGCCCGAATTGCAACAAGCCCTCCGGCGTCACCGTGCCGAAGGACTTGGCGCTGGTCGAGTCGAGCCGAATCGTGCCGGTCGCCAAATCGTAGACACGCAACAAACGGGCATTGAGTTTTTCTTCAAAGAGCGTCCAGGCGGCCTCGTCGTGCAAATAATCCAGCGCTTGTGCGAGCCGGTCATCGGTGAAATCAGTCTCGACGAAGGTGACGTCCAGCGCAGCCTGCAAACTGAAGCTGCGCGCCGCGACCCATTCGCGCAAATGACTCAACCGATGATTGCCTTCGGCGAGAATAAAGGCGAGCCAGATCGTGATGAGGTTGCCCAGGCTCAAGCCTTGCCAATTGCCGTGCGTGGTAAAACACTCATCCAGCAGTTGGGGAACCTGCATTTTTCGCAACTGCGCCAGGAGCAAAGGCGTCTCGTCTAACCGCTCTTGCCGCAGGACTAAATCCGTAGCTTGGTTTGCCATTCACCAAGTTTATCCGATTTCTCTTTCTGGATGGCAAATGAGCGAAACGTAAGATGGAATATCTGGGCATTTTTCTTCACTCCCAGCCCAATTAAGCGCATTGTTCAGTATAGAAATAAAAGTCGATACACTTTGCGTCTCCGACGCTGAAGCCCCATAGCCGTACCATCGCACATAGAATGTCCAATTCCAGATTGTCAGATCCTTCATGGTAGTGATTATCGATGTTGTCATTCTTTTTCGCCCGCCTCGGCATTATCCTTATCCTCGCTATTTTTCTCTACTTCCCGAGCTTTGTGGGAATCAATTTCAGTCAGCCGATTGCATAATTGCTGGATGTGTTCCTGCTCCTTTATGACATCGATACCCGCTTTTGCAATTCTGACCTGATTGGAGGATTGAGAACGGACGCCTTGCAGTAGGCTGCACCCAAAGTCATACGTTCTTAGCAAATCGTAGATGGCATCAATAGTGCGCTCCAAATCTTCGCTCTTTGGCTCTGCCGGCAATTGATTGATTATCTGACGATAGCTGGAGTTAAAAACCGACCACTGATCATTGAATTCATCTCGAAGCCGATTCCAATTTTGCTCAAGCAGCATAACAATTTCGCTAGCCTGTATGTTTACCTCCATTTACCAGCATTTCTCATTAATATATAGAAAATGCGCCCCTACAAAAGTCACACCTGCAAAATTTGAGTCTACAAACCCTGCCCCCACCAATCCTTCCCCTACCAACCCGGCGAAGAATCGAGTCCAGCCGCTCGTTGAACCCAAGCCTGGCGCAGGGTAGCCATGGCCCAGTCGATCCGCGCCGGCGGATTGAGGAAATGGGCATAGGCGAGCGCCATCTGCCCGGCCGCCTGGTCGCTTGGGACCTGTCCGGTAGCCGTTCCCAGCCCGGGACAGGCAATGACGCGGATCGGTCTCGCCGCGTTCAGATTGTGCCGGCGGACGGCGAGCAGCATCGCCCACATGGCCAGATAGACCTGATCGGTTCCGACGATACTCATCGGGACGCGCATCGTTGGCGTATGGGCGATGAATGGATGTTCGGGATGGTCCGTCTCAACGATCATTGACGTGCCGACCGGCTGTTCCCCAAGATATTCCACGAGAATTCCCTGCTGGACGCGATCCTGTAAACCGCTGCCAAAATAGTCGATGATCGCACCGTCGACGCCTCCATCCATAAGGCCGAAGGAGTTGGCGGCGCTGACCATGCAGTCAAAGACCGGCAAGCGCTCAAACCTCCCCTTGACGATCTCAACGTTTGGGAGGCTCTGAAAATGTTCGCGGAAGGTGTCACATAGATCCTGCTTTGGGTCGACGAGAATAAGTTTCAATGTACTCATATGGTTGATCGATTGGAGACTGAATGCCAATGATATTTCGGAATCGGACTTTGGCGTGGTCAAACAAAAAAGCGCCAGGAGAAGACGGGTCGGCCTCACCCGGGGCAGGGGCGTCCGTCCCGTAAGATTATCGCCAGGTTCCCCTGTTTTCCAAAGGGCAATTGGACGATTCCGTCGGGGCCGGCGTTGTGTCAGCCCCAGTTTTGATTTACGGAACGGCGTGACAACCAAGTGTACCTCAATGGATCTCTGTCCTTAGGCCGTCACAGGGCCATACGAATTGTCTGCCCCTGACATTGGCCACTACCTCCACGACACGATCCAGTATATCCGCTTCATTTCCCAGTCCACCAACTTTGTTCACCGATCCCGTGCGTTCTGGTCAGTCTCCGGTTCACGA
>CAIRNL010000090.1 GCA_903879975.1 uncultured Chloroflexota bacterium
GCCCAGCAGCGCGGGCATGATGCCGCCCTCTCGCATGCCACTGCGCGGGGGCTCGCTGAGGAAGGCCCACGAGAGGGCCGGTAGTCCCTTCCACACGACGTAGAGGATGACCAGGACGATCGGGACGACCACGATGGCGGCCACGACGGTCAGGACGACGACCGCCAGGCGGTGTGTCTGCTGCCGGCTCATAACTTGCCTCCCCGCGTACGCCGTACCCCTTCGACCCCGACCAGGCGCCCGGCCAGGGAGTTGATGGCAAAGCTGATGACAAAGAGCACGATGCCGATGGCGAAGAGCGTGCTGTAGTGCAGCGAACCTTGCGCCACCTCGCCCATCTCGGCGGCAATGGTGGCGGTCATGGTGCGCACCGGGGCGAAGAACAGGCCTGTCTGGAAGGAAGGAATGTTGGCCGCATTGCCCGTGACCATCATGACCGCCATCGTTTCACCGATGGCACGGCCAATGCCGAGCATGACGGCAATCACCAGGCCGGGGCGCGCAGCCGGCAGCACGACGCGCCAGATGGTCTGCCACTGCGTCGCGCCGATGGCCAGCGCGCCGTCGCGGTATTCTTTGGGCACGGCGTAGAGCGCGTCTTCGGCGATGCTGATGATGGTGGGCAGCGACATGTAGGCGAGAATGAGCGATCCTGTGAAGGCCGTCAGCCCCGTGGGCGCCCCCAAGTTCTGGATGAGCGGCGCCAACGCAATCCAGCCCAGGAAGCCGAGCACGATGGAAGGGATGCCAGCCAGCACCTCGATGATCGGCTTGAGAATCTCGCGCAGGGAGGGCGACGCAATCTCGCCCAGGTAGATGGCCGTGGTCAGCCCCAATGGAATGGCAATGGCCACTGCGCCGGCGGTGACGATGAGCGATCCCGCCAGCAGCGGCAACATGCCAAACCGTTCCTCGATCGGATACCAGCGCGCCCCGAAAAGTTGGCGCAGGGGGATGTCGAGAAAGGCCGGCGCTCCCTCGCGCAGTAAGAAGAGGAAGATGAGGGCAATAATTCCAATCGACGAAATGCCGCCGATCCGGATGACGGCTTCGATGATGCGCTCGCCCCAGCGCGTCTCGTTGCGCTGTTCCGGCGACACGGGATGGACATCCGTGTTTTGCTGTGCTGCTGCCATACCGACTCCTGTCTCTGGCAGATGGGAAAGATGCTCTGCAACGGTGCTGATTTGCCACAGCGGCACAGAGGTTCGCAGAGAAGCGATCTGCTTGCAGCGTTTCTGCGTTGCCCCTGCTGCTCTACCCGCCTGCCTCATTGGATTCTTGCTGCGCAGGCAGCGGCACGAAGCCGAGTTCTGCGACGATTTTCTGACCTTCTGGCCCGCGTACCCAGGCGAGATAGTCGGCGATGGCGCCTGTGGGGGCGCCGGCTGTGTACATGTAGAGCGCCCGCGCAATTGGATAGCTGCCGTCGGCGCCCGTCGCTACGGAAGGCACGACGAAGGGCGACGCCTGATCCTTCGCCACGGCAATCAGCTTTTCGTGTGCCGGGTCGGTGTAGCCCAGGCCGTCATAGCCGATCGCATTGGGATTGCGCTGTATCTCGCTGGTGATGCCGACGGACGAGGGCATGAGCAGTGTCTGTGGCGCAAAGACATCCGTGTTGTCGCTGCCGCCCTGGCGCAGGACCTCTTCCAGAAAGTAGACGTGGGTGCCGGAGTTCGTCTCGCGCGAGACGAGAATGATGGGCGCGTCGTTGCCGCCCACTTCCTGCCAGTTGGTGACGCGCCCGGTGAAGATGTCGGCGAGCTGGTCGATGGTCAGCTCGTCGACCGGATTGGCCTGGTTGACGATAACCGCCAGGGCGTCGATGGCGACGGTGAACTCTTGCGGATCAAAGCCGTTGGCACGCGCCTCTTCGATCTCGCTCTCTTTCATTTCGCGCGAGGCGTTGGCGATGTCGACCGTGCCGTTGATCAGCGCAGCGATGCCCGTGCCCGACCCGCCGCCAGTCACCGCAATCGAGACGTCGGGATCTATCTGCCGATACGCTTCGGCCCACGCCAGCGCCAGATTGACGAGCGTGTCCGACCCCTTGTTCTGGATGGCGCGACCGGCGCCGCTTTCCCCCGCCGCCTGCGCCGCAGTTGCCGGCTGTTGGCCGCATCCTGCAACCAGCAGCAGGGCACCGATCAGGAGGAGGCTCCCAGCTTCCCGTATGGTACGCATGCCCTGTTGACCTGTCTCCGGCTTCAGGCCGGGTACTTCTGGCGATACACTCCA
>CAIRNL010000091.1 GCA_903879975.1 uncultured Chloroflexota bacterium
CAACTACAAGATAGTCTTCGTGCCCAATCTCTACCTGGTCGACGACGCCACTGCCGCCCGGCTGGAGGCGTACGTGGCCGGCGGGGGCACGGTCGTCATGGGGTTCTTCAGCGGCATTGTCGACGAGAACGAACAGATTCGTCTGGGCGGCTATCCCGCGCCCTTCCGCAAGATGCTCGGGATCCGCGTCGAGGAGTTTGCGCCCATGGCCGAGGGCGAGCACAATACGCTACGGTTTGCGGATGGCGGCAGCAGTGCCTGCGATCTGTGGGCTGATGTCATCGATCTGGAAGGTGCATCGGCGCTGGCTACCTTCACGGGCAACTTCTACGCCGGCCGTGCGGCCATCACGGAACACGCCTTTGGCCGCGGGCGTGCCATCTATATCGGTACACGGCTGGCGCAGGAGGCCATGGCTGCGCTCCTGGTTCGCATCTGCGCTGCCGCAGGTGTCCGGCCACCCGCCAACGCCCCAGCCGGCGTAGAAATAGTTCGGCGGCAGACCGAGGATGGCCGGATCCTTTGGTTCGTGCTCAACCACCGCCCAGAATTGGTCACCGTGACGCTGCCCATGGCCGGCACCGACGTGCTCACCGGCGCCGCAGTGGCCGGTGCCGTAGCGCTCGAACCCTATGGCGTGTCGATTGTGCAGGCAGGCTAACAGTGCGTCACCTCTCCATTGCTTTCCAGACCGATAAGCCCTTGGCAGCCTATGGCGCGCTGGCAGCGGCAGCCGAGGGCTACGGCTTTGACGCCGTCACCGTCTACAACGACATGCTCTACCAGCCGGCCTGGCTGCCGCTGCTGGAGATGGCGCGCGCAACGCAGCAGATCACCCTGGGCGTCGCCGCAGTCAATCCCTTCACCTGCCACCCGGTCAACATTGCTGGCAACATCGCCCTCATCGACGAGGCCAGCAACGGCCGTGCCTATCTCGGCATCGCACGCGGCAGTTGGCTCGACTTTGTCGGTGTGACGCCGCAGCGCCCGGTCGTCGCGCTGCGCGAGGCGATGACGTGCGTGCGCCACCTGCTACGCCGCGACCTTGCCCCGCTGCCTGGCGAAATCTTTTCCCTGGCCGGCGGCGATTCGCTGCGCTGGAATATCCACCGTCCCGATATTCCCTTTCTGCTCGGCACATGGGGCGAGCAGACCCTCCGCGCCTGCCGCGACCAGATCGACGCCATCAAGATCGGCGGCAGCGCCAATCCTGACGTCATCGGGCATTTCCGTCGTATGCTGGCAGGGCAGGCAGAGACGCCAGCCGCGCAGAGAAAACGCGGGGCGGAGGGGCAGGGTCAGAAGGGTGCCCTGCGTCCGGTCGATATCGTCATCGGCGCGGTCTCGGTCGTGGACGAGGACGGTGCGGCGGCGCGGCGCTTGGCGCGCCGCGAGGTAGCGCTCTATCTGCCCATCGTCGCCGAACTGGACCCCACGGTGTCGATCGACCCCAACCTGCTTGCTCGCCTCAAAGATGCCGCCGCACGCTATGACTTTGCCGCTGCCGCCGCGCTCATCTCCGACGACCTGCTGGCTCGCTTTGCCTTTGCCGGCACCCCAGCCGAGTTGGCCGCCCATGCCGAAGCGCTCTTTGCCGCCGGTGCGGCGCGTGTCGAATTCGGCACCCCGCACGGCCTGACGCCCGAACACGGCCTGCGCCTGCTCGGCGAACAAGTCCTGCCGCGCCTGAGGCAGTAGTCCGTTTTTGCAACTTGACACTGCCCCAGACGTTAGCTACACTCCATTTTCACGCGGACGCTGTCGC
>CAIRNL010000092.1 GCA_903879975.1 uncultured Chloroflexota bacterium
AGCCGTTCCAGCACAGCCAGATGTTGCATGCGTAACTGCTCGCGCGGCGCCTGCAATGCTTCCAGGTCGCGGCCCGGCAGCAGGTCACCCTCATAGAGCACAACGGCCTGTTCCAGCGCCCGCTGCCCTGTCAGATCACTGCGGTTCAGACCGATCTCCACCGCACGCGCAAACGCTGTCACATCAGCTTCGATCATCACGCCAGGCTTCCAGGAGAGCGTCTTCTGGTCAAAGTCGATCAGATCGGCGGATTCAGGCCACGCCTGGCGCAGTTTGAAAATCAGATTACGCAGGTTGGTCTGGCTCTGTTTATCGGTAGTTTCCGGCCATAGCGCCTCGCTCAGCCAGCCGCGCGGCACGCTCCCGTTCTGCAACACAACCAGCGCCAGGAGCATCAGCATTCGCTCTGACAAACGGGGCACCAGGTCGTCACCTTGCTGCATGACACTGCACTGGCCCAACAGACGCACCCTGAGATCGCCTTGGCTTTCGCCCTCCGTGCTCGCTGTGCGTCGCACATTGGCACCCAGCATGCTGCTGCGCAGCTGTTCATTTTCCCACAGCAGCAGGGCGTTGGCTGCCGTCACACGGATCGCCTCGATGTGCTGCTCAGGATCGCCGACAGCAGCCGGTTCCTCCAGGTAGACGGCACCCACCAGCCGTCCCTGAAGGGTGATGGGCAGACACCAATACGCAGAGACGCCACGCGCAACCAGGCTGGCATCCAGGGCAAATGGAGAAGAGCGGTCATGGCCATTCACCAGCAGTGGCGTCTGCCCCTGCAGCACAAAGCGTAGCACCTGCAGTGGCAACGATTCACCTTCAGGCTGTTCGCCAAGAGAGAGACCCTGTGGCCAGAGCGCAACCTGTGTGCCGTCCTGTTGCCCTAGCAGCTTGGCATGCACGGTGGTGCTGCCCGAGACAAGGGTCACGCGACGCGATCTGCTCGCATCCATCAACACAGCCAGCGTATGTCGTAACATCTCCTCTGGTGTAACGCCCATCTGCATCCTGCGCAACGTCTGTAGCACCCCGTCGTGGCTATGCAGGGTTCGCTGTGCTTCGTGCTTCGGCGCTGCCTCCGGGCTGTGCGAAGCAAAACAAGGAAATTTTCGTTCCAGGATACGCACTTTGGCCGTGAGTCCCGCGTGGGCATAGCCCGTACGTGCCCGTTCCAACCACATCTGCGCCTGGACGAAATCACCCTGGCGCAGATGATGGCGCGCTGCAAGTTCAGCAATCCCCGGGCTGTCCACCACAAACTCTTCGCGCTCTGCAGCTGCCCATGCTTCGGCAAAAGCAACCGACGCTGCCGGCGAGTTGCCCGCCGCTTCATAGCGCAGCGCCTCGACTTCCAGCCAGCGATAACGGTGATTCTGGGGAGAGATGGAAACCCAGTGCGCCAGGCTGCGCTGATTGGCGGCCACGCGACGCAGTTGGGTGCGGCGCTGGTGCGGCGTTTGACTCAAGTCGAGCAGTTGTGCCAGCGAATCGCCAAACAGGAGCGATGGCTCGCCCAGGGAGCCGGGCGTAATTGCAGCGCGCAGGCGCCTGATCTGTTCTGCACTGGCGCGTGCGGCAGGATAGTCTTCCGCCAGCAGATTGCGAAAAAGCAACGCATTCTGAAAGATATACTGGCTGGTGCGATTGCCCGTCTTGATCAGACGATCCAGTAGGTCCTCGTCCTGCGGCGCAAGTGCAGTGCTTCCGTCGATCCCCTCGGCCAACGTGTAACAATTGTCGAGCTGGAAGCGGTAGAGACGCAGTCCAGCGCTATCGCCGCAGAGGGCAAGCTGGGCATAGATCGCTTCACCCTCTGCGATCATCTCGCGAAAGTTGACGTTGGCCATCTGCAGATGGCTCAGCCAGACCAGGGCGCAGTCGGCGGCAAATTGTCCATCGCCGTCAGCGAGCGCCAAATCGATGGCAGCGCGCAGAGGCGCCACCGTGGCGCGCAGTGGCTGCTGACGATGCAGCAGCATGCCATTGAGGATGACAACTACGCCCGCACGTTCCTGTTGATCGGGCAGCCGGGCCAGCAGCGCCAGGGTCAACTCGGTGAAATACGGCACAAGGTTCTGGGTTGCGCTGGCGCTCGCCAGCATGATGGTATAAATCGTAAAACTGATAACGGTCAGGGGAAGATAGCCGGCATGCATCGTCCATTCGATGCCATAGAGAGCGCTGAGCAGCACGAAATGATTGTCGCCTTGCCGCTGCCGGGCGAGAAATGCACTGAGTAGAATGCGGGCGGCGGCTGTGTAGCGAGCGTTTTCGTCCGAACGTTGTGCCAACCGCAGCGCAAATTGGTCAGGGGCGATGTTGCTCTGGCGCAGCAGCCAACGGCAGCGCAGAAAACGCCAGAGCAGCAGCCCACGGCCCACCCGTCGCGGAAACTTGATTTGCAGTGCCGCCAATCCCCGGCGCAACAACCCATCGACCGCTGCATGGTCCTCGCGGGCGGTTGCCTCCATCATGAGAATCACATAGATTCCAGCCATGACGGCGGGATCATGCGTGCGCGGCAGAATACGCTCTGCCCACTGCTCGACTTCGGCCTGCTCCCCCAGAAAATAGGCGGCCCGCAAGTGGAGGGTCGCCAGATCCTGCGCCAGGCGACCGTCAACCGTCCAGGGGTCATCCGTACCGCCTAACCAGGCAAGCCCAGCCTGAGCAAACTGGCGCGCCTTTGTGGCGTCGAGTCGGCGCAGCGCCTGCTCAGCGGCATTCTGGTTGAGGATAGCCAACTGATGGCGCGCAGCAGCCGCAGGCAAGGGCAACGGCGGGTCTAGCGTGGCGCCCCCTATTGCAACTTCCAGACTCTCGTTCAAATAACTTGCGGCAAGAAACATGTGGACGTTGTCCAGGGGAGCAGATGAATCCAGCAGAAGAGCCGCCCCCACTCGCTGCCGCATCTGGCGCGCTACCCGCGCGGAAATCAACGACTGTACGGCCAGCAGCGCTTCGTCGTGGGTGAAACGCCAGGATGAAAACTTTGCAGCAGAGAAAGTCTGACCGTCCTCACCCAGCGTGACGTTGGCTTCAATCAGGCCTACCGTTGCGGCGCGAGCCAGATGTGCCAGGACTGCGTCGAGAGGCTGTTTGGTCAGCGCCGCCAGAAACTCCGTTGTAAATGGACCGCCAACGTGACTGGCCAGGGCCAACAGATCGCGCGCGGGCGTGTCGAGCTGATGAAAACGGAGCTGGAGTAACTGGAGCGTACCGCTATCGCCTGGAAGTTGGCCGATCTCGTTGGGCGACCACGTCCAGGCGCCGGTATTGGGATGGCGCGCCAGAGCGCCGCTTGCCACCAGTACATCAATAGCCTGGATCAGATAGTGCGGATGGCCCAGAGCGCGTGCGTGGAGCAGGTCCGGTAGATTGCCCAGCTCAGTAGGAGCGGCCCCCAGCCGAGCGCTGACAAGGCTCTGCACCGCATCAGCGTCCAAGGGAGGTAACCGCAGCCGGGTAATCGGTGCGCCTTCTGCCTGAGCCGACTGCAAGGCCAGCTGAAGGAACGTCGGTGGCTGGTTGCCCTCTACCGTGCGGTGCGCACCGAAGATACACCAGTGCCGCACCCCAGCATCCAACAACAGGCGGCGGAGAATCTCAGCCGAAGCCGCATCGCACCACTGACAATCGTCCAGAAACCAGGCCATTGGCTGCGCCGGCGCAGCCAGTGCCTGGATCACCTGGTGGAAGAGCAGCGTGATACTGTTGCGGTAGTCATGTGGAGAGGTCAGGCGCGGCGCCAGTTGGGGACCAAAGAGACGCACCGCAGAGGGCGCCAGATCGACAAAGAGAGCGCTGCTGGCGCCGACCGCTGCCAGCAGCGCCCTTCGCAGGGTATGAGTAGGAGGTAGACTGAGCAGTTGTTGGGTCAGGTCTTCGAGCAGGCGCACCAGCCCATGCAATGCCGGGGCGGTATCCGGCGGCGCAAACCGGCTACTGATGACCAATGCACCACCGGCATGGACTGCGCGCCGGCTTGCGGCCAACAGAGCACTCTTGCCAATGCCGGAAATACCTTCCACCATACAGGCGCCAGGACGTCCTGCAACGACGCTATGATAGCGTTCCAGTATCTGTTGCTGCTCTGCATGGCGTCCATAGAGGGTATGATCAGGGAATTCGGGCTGTGTCGCCAGGCGGGATTCCGGTGATGTCATCAATTGCCTTCTTTGAGATGATGAAGAGATCTATCCTTGCCGTGGAGAGAAGCAGCACGCTGCTGCGCTCTGCGTTAAAAAATGAATAGATTGTTGTTGAGGGACGGGGGGCAGATCAGAACACAAGCAGTTCCGGCGGAAGCTGTACCCGTCGCGGGTAACTCGCCTGCGTCCCAGGAGATTGCACGCTGATAGCCGCGATGGCGTTCGCCCGTTCG
>CAIRNL010000093.1 GCA_903879975.1 uncultured Chloroflexota bacterium
ACGCCTTTCCGATGCATTGCGCGATGGGGACAACATTCTAGCCCTGGTGCGCGGCACAGCGGTCAATCAGGACGGTGCCAGCCAGGGGCTGACCGTGCCCAGCGCCTCCTCACAGGAAGCGGTCATCCGCAAGGCTCTGGCAGCGGCAGGACTTCAGCCGCAGGAGGTTTCCTATGTCGAGGCACACGGCTCCGGCACCCCAGTCGGAGATCCGGTCGAGGGCAGCGCACTGCAGGCCGTCTACGGCGCCGGACGCCGCACCCCGTGGACAGTGGGGTCTGTCAAGACCAACATTGGCCACCTGGAGGCTGCCGCCGGCATTGCGGGCGTGATCAAAACGGTTCTGATGCTTCAGCATCGCCAGATTCCCCCCCACCTCCACTTCAAGCAGCTCAATCCCACCCTGGCCGGTCTGCAGGCCACGATTCCCACCCGCCTGCAGGCCTGGGCGGGAGATCGTGCGCCGCGCCGCGCTGCGGTCAGTTCCTTTGGTTTCAGCGGCACGAACGCGCATGTCATCCTGGAAGAAACACCGGCAGATTTGCAGTTTGCCCGCTATGCCCTGACCATCAATCGCCCATCGGCGCAGCAACGCCCCTCGACCCATTCCTTGGCCGCGCCCTACCAGCTGTTGACCCTCAGCGCGCGCCAGCCGCAGGCGCTCCAGGAGTTGGCTCAGCACTATCAGGAGTATCTGCGCGACCATCCAGATGTCAATCTGGCGGACCTCTCCTACACGACACAGTACGGGCGCGCTCACTTCGAGCATCGTCTGTGTGCGGCCGCGGCCAGCGTAGGCGAGTGGGAGGAACAGCTGCAGGCCTACCTCGATCACGATTCTGCGCCCGGGCTGAGCTACGGGCAACGAGACGTCGAGCGCCCGCGCATCGCCTTTCTCTTCACCGGCGGCGGCGCTCAATATGTCAACATGGGTCGTGTATTATATGAAACACAGCCGCTCTTCCGCCAGATTCTCGACGAAGCGGATGGACTGCTGCACGACATGCTGGAACGGCCACTGCTCACAGTGCTTTATCCAGAATCGTCTGATCCCAGCTCCGGCGATCTGGCGCAGATCGATGAGATGGCGTATATGCAGCCGGCTCTGTTTGCCATCGAGTACGCGCTTGCGCGGCTGTGGCAAAGCTGGGGAATCCGCCCGGATGTCGTGATGGGCCACAGTGCGGGGGAATATGCCGCTGCCTGTCTGGCCGGCGTCTTCAATTTTGCCGATGGGTTGAAGCTGATCGCCATGCGTGGCCGTCTGATGGGAGAGACGGCGATGGGTGCGATGGTGGCCCTGGAGGCAGACGAGGCGACCATCAGCCAGGCTGCGGCACCCTACGCAGAACGGGTTTCGGTCGGCGTAGTCAACGGCCAGCAGAATGTCGTCCTGTCGGGCTACGCAGATGCGGTGGATCAGGTGTTGGCTGCGCTGCCAGGGATCAAGGCGACCCGTCTCAAGATCACCTGTGCTTCCCATTCGCCGACCATGGATGCCATTCTGGATGAATTCGAAGCTGCGGCACGCCAGGTGACGTTTGCAGCGCCCCAGGTGCCATTCGTGTCGAATGTCACAGGGAAGGTCGAGCAGGAATCGATCGCCGGCGCTGCCTACTGGCGGCGCCACCTGCGTGCGACCGTGCGTTTTGCTGACGGCGTGCAGAGATTGCAACAACAAGGCGCCACGCTGTTTGTGGAGATTGGGCCACAGCCGACCCTGCTCGGCATGGCGCAGCGTTGCCTGGACAGCCAGTCAGCTACCTTCCTGCCCAGTCTGCGTCTTGGACAACACGACTGGCAACAGATGCTCAGCAGTCTGGGCGAACTCTATGTGCGCGGCGTTGCCGTGGACTGGGAAGGGATGCGTGAGGAGGAGGCCGGCCAACGCCAGCGACTGGCACTGCCGTTCTATCCCTTCCAGCGCGAACGGTACTGGGTGGCCATCTCCCCGGCCGATCCTGCTCGTGTCGGCCTGACAGGGCAACAACGGCAAAATGGCGCCATCCCCCAGCCGCTGGATGGGGAGGCGACGAGGCGCATTTCGTACGAGATCGGCCAGCATCTACAAGTCTATCTCAAACATCACCGTGTCTTTGGGCGGGTGGTCATCAGTAGCGGCTTCTTCCTGGAAAGCGCGATCAGCCTCGGCCGCGAAATTCTCAACGTCGACCAGATTCGTCTGGAGAACTGTCTGTTGGAGCAGGCACTGTGTCTGCCCGACACGCCGCGCGCCACTGTGACCCTGCAGGCCATCCTCCTGACGACTGAGGAGCAGCAGCATGAGATGCAGCTCTACAGCTTGGCTGATGCCACAACACCTATGCCCGCCTGGACACGCCATGTCAGCAGCGCCGTGCGCAGCATTGAGGATGTCAGCATACCGGTCGTCACGCTGGCTGCGCTGCGCAGCCAATGTCCCGTCGAGGTGCAGGTTGCAGCGTTCTATGCGCGCGCCGAGGCGCGCCAACTCTCCTACGGCGCGGCAGAGGCTGCAGACAGCGCAGAGGCGCAGAGCGCCGATGAACCGACCTATCAGGTGTTGCAGGAACTGCGCTGCGGCGACGGGTGTGCACTGGGGCGCCTCCAGCTGGTAGCGGCGCTGGCCGCCGAAGCCGAACTCTACGGGCTGCATTCCACCCTGCTCGAAGGGGGCATCCAGGTTGCGCAGGCCACTTTCCCTGCTGTGCTGGATGGAAAGACCTATCTGCCCGTGAGTGTCGCCCAGCTGTCGCTCTACCGTCCTGCGGGCACCGGGCTCTGGGCTTATGCCAGCCTGCGCTCCGCTGCAACCGAACTGGACGTGCCGGACGCGCTCGTCACTGTTGACGTGACGCTATTGGATAGCGCCGGCGTAGTGGCCGAACTGCGCGGAGTCACCTTCAAGCAGGCAACGCCCACCACATTATTCCGGCCAGCGCCGCGGGGCGAGCAGAACACCGTGCGAGCTGTGCAGGCCAGGCTGATCGAACAGTTGGTACAAAGGCCTGCTGAGCAACGGCTGTCCCTGCTGACGGCGTTTGTCGAGAAACAGGCACGTCAGGTGCTGGGTGTGCGCGCCAGCCAGACGCTGTCGCTGGCCACTCCACTCAAAGAGATGGGCCTCGACTCGCTGATGACCGCCGATCTCAAAAACCGCCTGGAGCGCGAATGTAAAGTGATCCTCCCGGCAGATCAGATTCTGCGCGCAGACGCCAGCGTCCAGAGCATCAGCACGACGCTGCTGGGGCGGCTGGCACTCTCGGCCACAGCAGAGACCTCTGGTCTGCGGGCCCCAACGCCGGCTGCCGCCGAAGTGGAAGATTTCACCGCTGCTGCAGCAGAGGTGCCGCAGATTCATGCCGTGGTGACGGAGCAGATTGGCCGAAAAGTCAAGGTGGATGACCGCTGGATTTTCGACTTTGCCTCCTGCAACTATCTGGGGATCGACCTGGAGCCGGAGATCATGGAAGCCATCCCGCCGGCGCTGCAGAAATGGGGGGTCCATCCGAGCTGGACGCGGGCAGTCGCTTCGCCGGGCATCTACGAAGATTTGGAGCGGGCGCTGGCCGAGCTGGTAGGTGCGCCGATGACGCTGGTATTCCC
>CAIRNL010000094.1 GCA_903879975.1 uncultured Chloroflexota bacterium
CAGTGAATGGGCGGCGTGCATCAGCGAGCATGCCTTTCACCACCTCAAGGCGCCGGTGCAGCGTGTCAGCAGCGCCCATGTGCCGATCCCTTTCAGCCCGGTGCTGGAGAAAATGGTGATCCCCCAGCCTGCCGACATCATCGCCGCAGTGCAGCGGATTGCGGCTCCGACCCTGGAAGCGAGGAAGTAAGCGATGGCCCTGCAACCAATCTTCATGCCCAAGTTCGGCATGACCATGACCGAAGGCATCATTGTGCAGTGGCACAAACAGGTAGGCGACACAATTGGCGCCGGCGAGCCGCTCGTCACTGTGCAGACCGAAAAGGTGGACACCGAGATCGAGTCGCCGGTCACCGGCCGCGTTGTCGAACTGCGCTACGGGATCGACGACGAAGCGCCTGTGGGTGAGATCATTGCCCAGATCGACACAGGCGCGTAGGTCCATGCCGGCCAAGGGCGGCACGCCGCATGCTGCGCCGGCAGCGGGGGAGCTACTGCGTTTTGCGTGTCTGACCACAGTTGCACCTGGGCGCACACTGGCCGACCAGTGTGCCGCCATCGCTGCGGCGGGCTGTACGGGCGTCGAGACGATTCTCTTTCCGTCCACGCCACTCGCTGCATGGGTGCAAGAGTTCAGCCAGGCAGTGGCCGAGCATGGCCTCACCCCTACGGCGGTCATTCTCGGCGGGCTGGCGCTCTATCGACCGGGGCAGTCGGCCTGGGTCGACGAGGCCATTGCGGCGCTGGCGGAGGTGGGTGCTCCTGCGCTGATCACGCCTGAATACCGGGCGCAGGATCCGCTGCCGCTCCTGCCGCCCTTCCCAGCACCGGCGCCGGAGGAGGCTGACCAGGTGGCACAGGCAGTCGCAGCCATTGCACAGAGTTGCGCTGACCATCGTGTGCCACTCTATCTGGAGCCGATCACACAGTTCGAGGGGCGCTTCTGGCAGACATTGGAGCAGGTGACAGCGGTCTGTGCGTCTGTGGCGGGGAGCAGCGGTGTGGAGGTTGGCGTTGTGGTCGACTCGCACAACATGAATATCACCGAGGCGCAGCCGCAAGTGGCTGTCGAGGCCGCTGCGCAGTGGATTCGGCATGTTCATCTGGCCGACAACAACCGTCGCCTGCCGGGGCAAGGACATCTTGATTTCGGTGCGCTGCTGCACGCTCTGCGTACGCACGGCTACTGCGGCTGGTACAGCTACGAGTGCGCTATCGACGCCCTGGCGTTTCCGGCGGCGTTGCGCGCAAACATTGCGCACTTGCGCAGCCTGTGAAAACAGTGCGACAGTGCGCCGCTTTGTCGAATTGACGGGTGCGCCACCCCACCAAGAAACACGGGGTCAAATCATTTGGAGTGCTAGTTTGAACAAGGAGAGAAACGATGAGCGAGCAACATGATGGAAAGCAGGCGATGGCGGCAGCACATAAGACACTGCTGTCGCGGCGCCACTTCCTGCAGGGCACAGCCGGTTTTGCCAGCCTGTTGGCCATGGCACAGCTAGCCACGGCCTGTGCGCCGGCCGCGCCGGCTGCCCCGGCTGGAGAAGCAGCCGCCCCGGCAGGGGACGCTGCGGCTGGCGCGGCAAAGGCCGGCGGGCGTCTGGTCTTCGCCGCAGAGACCATCGGCGATTCCCTGGAGCCAGGCCTGTGGACGGGCTTCGGCACGATCAATGTCATCGACAACCTGGCGGGCTATCTAACGCGCCCCAACAGCCAGAACAAGTTTTCGGTCGAGGCAGAGCCGTTCATCGCCGAGTCCTGGAGCATCTCGGAGGACGGCAAGACCTATACCCTCAAGATTCGCCAGGGCGTCAAATTCCACGACGGGACGGATGTAGACGCCAATGCCGTGGTGCGCAGCCTGACGAGACAGGTCAACCCGGAAGATCCGAGTTACGTGGAAGGGCTGTACATGCACTCGGCGTACACCAAGAACCGTGCGTCGATCTCAGCGCCGGATGCCGAGACCGTTATGATCGAGTTGACTGCGCCGGACGTGACCTATCTCCATCGTCTCTACCACCCGTCGGCTGTGCTGATCAGCTCCAAGTCGCTGGACGAGTTGGGACCCAAGATCAACACCAATCTGGTCAGCTGTGGGCCCTTCAAGATCGGGCGCTATACCCCAGGGGCGGAGGCACAGCTGGTGGCCTTCGAGGAATTCTATGAAGGGCGGCCGCCGCTGGATGAGGTCGTGCTGCGCGGCTACCCGGATGAAGGCGCCATGCTGGCAGCCATCGAATCGGGCGAAGTCAACTTCGCACCCTATCCGCCCTCCTCAGCGATCCCGCGCTTGAGCAACACGGAAGGGATGACCGTGCTGCCTGGCGAGCCGATCATTTCTCTCTTCCTGTCCAACTGCATGCTGAACCCGCCGTTGGACAACCGTGACGTGCGCATGGCGATCAACTATGCGGTCAACCGCGACAACCTGATCGAGGCAGTGCTCTATGGGCTTGGCCAGCAGCCTGCGACGATCATCAGCCCCGTCGAACTGGGCTACGACCCGGCCTACGAGGAGATGAGCAAGCAGGACCTGGCGAAGGCCGCCGAGCACATCGCCAACTCTGGGCTGGCCACGCCGATCCCGATCACATTGAGCTTCGAGAACAATCGCTTCTGGCCGCAGATGGCCGAACTGATCAAGAGCGATCTAGAAGGCGTGGGCTTCGCCGTCACCCTCGATCCGCAGGATGCGGGCGCCTACTGGGACAAAGTTTTCGGTGGCAATGTGCAGCTGGGCATGAACCAGCGCTCCCTGTGGACGCCCGACCCTGACGACAAGGTGGTGCTCCTGCAGTCGGGCGAGTCGACGGCCAAGACGGAGACGGGTATCGTCACTGCGCTGCCCGAGTACTCCAAGAAGATGGATGAGTTGATCATCGCCGGGCGCAGCGAGTACGACAGCGACAAGCGCGTCCCGATCTATCAGGAAATTCAGCAGATGCTCGTGGACGAGCTGCCCTACGTCATGCTGGCCTATTACAAGAAGCCGGCTGTGTTGGCGAACAACGTCCAGGGTCTGCCGGTGGGCGGTACATCGAACGAGCGCATCTTCGTGCAGCAGGTTTACATCGGCTAAACAGAGATACGAGCCACTGCACTGCGGCGGTGCAGTGGCTCGTATCTCTCGACATTGATTGGCGAAACTGGCGCGGAATGGCTGCCCGTCATTGGCAGCTTGCACTCCGTCCAGCAGATTGGCGGCGGCGACGTCCGCCCCAGCAAAGGGAAGATCTGGCGTGACCTCGGCAAAGCTGGACGCAAACCTGAGCCGGCCACCTGCGCCGAGCGGATCGACCGCGCGTGCGCGCCGCCGTCCGAACTGGTTTGCCACCTTGTTTCGCAACAATCAGTTGGTAGCGGCTGGCGCGCTGATCCTGGTGATCATGGTAGCGCTCTCCCTGCTGGCGCCCTGGCTGGCGCCGCACGACCCGACTGCCGTGAACATCCCCGATCGTCTACAGCCGCCCTCGCTGGCCTATCCGTTTGGCACCGACGAATTCGGGCGCGATCTGCTCTCGCGCGTGATCTACGGCGGGCGTCCCGTTCTGGCCAGCAGCCTGATCTCGGTGCTCGTTGCGATGGCAATCGGCGTGGCGATCGGGACGCTCGCCGGATATACCGGTGGCCGTACCGACAACCTGTTGATGCGCCTGATCGATATCATGCTCAGCTTTCCGGCGATCCTGCTGGCGATCCTGATCGTGGCTGCGCTCGGCACTGGGCTGGGCAATGCGATTGTGGCGATCACCTTTTCCCTGATCCCCAGCTTCGCTCGTCTGGCGCGCGCCTTGACGCTCAGCCTCTCCCAGGATCAGTATGTGTTGGCTGCGCGCTCTGTCGGCTCCTCGGACGCCCGGATCGTGCTGCGTCACCTGCTGCCGAACATGGCGCCGCCGATCATCGTTCAGGCGACGGCGCTGCTGGCGATTGCCATTGCCTATGCGTCGGCACTCGGCTTCCTGGGGCTTGGCGTCGAGCCGCCGACGCCGGACTGGGGACTGATGGTGAGTGAGGGGCAGCGCCTCATCTTCGATGCGATCTGGGTGCCGCTCTTTCCGGGGCTGGCGATCACGGTCACAGTGCTCAGCGTCAATTTTCTGGGGGACGGTCTGCGCGACCGTCTCGACCCAGCCATGCGCAATCGGTGAGGGGCGATGCGTTATTTATTCTCACGCCTGCTCTGGCTGCCAGTCGTCCTATGGGCAGTGGCATCGTTGACCTTCCTGGTGCTGCGCCTGGTGCCCGGCGATCCGATGGGGCAGGTCGCTACACTCATTCTCGACCCGGCACAGGTTGAACGCACGCGTGCTGCGTGGGGGTTGGACCAGCCGATCTGGAGCCAGTACCTGGTTTTTCTGGGCAGCGCACTGCGCGGCGATCTCGGCATCTCGATGACATCGGGGCTGCCGATCACCCAGTTGATCTTCGAGAAGCTGCCGCCGACGATCGAACTGGCCATCTTTGCCATGATCATCGCCACCCTCATCGGCGTGGGCATTGGCGTGCTCTCGGCCACGACACGCCACAAGAGCGTCGACTATACTGCGCGTTCGTTGGCCATCCTCGGCATGTCCGTGCCGTGGTTCTGGATTGCCATCATGTTCATCTACCTCTTCTCGGTGCGCATGCGCTGGTTTCCGGTCGGCGGGCGCATCGGTGTCGGCGTGGATTACACTACGATCACGAATTTTATTCTGCTCGACCAACTGCTGACCGGCAACTGGGCAGCGTTCGGCAGCGCGCTGCGCCACATCACGCTGCCGGCGCTGGCAATTGGCCTGACCTCGGCCGGCTTCATCATGCGCATGACGCGCTCTGCGCTGCTGGAGGTCATGCGCCGGGACTACATTCGCTCGGCGCGTGCCAAGGGGCTGCGCAACCGCACCGTCGTCTACGGCCATGCGCTGCGGAACGCAATGCTGCCGGTGATTACGCTGTTGGGGTTGCAGTTCGGCGCGCTGCTCGGCGGCGCCGTCATCACGGAGTTGGTCTTCTCCTGGCCGGGGATGGGGCGCCTGATGCTCGACGGCATCCTACGGCGCGACTATGCCGTCGTCCAGGGGGCTGTCATCTTCGTAGCGGCGTTCTACGTCCTGGCCAACCTGGCTGTAGATTTGTCTTATCACTACCTTGACCCGCGTCTGCGCAAATCATAGGAGAAGTACTCATGGATCGTTTTCTCGATCAGGTCGCTATTGTCACCGGTGCAGCACAGGGCATTGGCCGCGCCATTGCCACGCGGCTGGCAAGCGAGGGCTGTACTGTGGTGATTGCGGATCTCAATCTCGAGGCCGCCAATGCGACTGCAGCCGAGATCGGCGCTGCCTACGGTGGCAGCACGTTGGCGCTTCCGGTCGATGTCACCGACCGCGCTGCGGTCGAGGCGATGCTGGCGGAGACACTTGCACGTTTCGGCCGCGTCGACGTTCTGATCAACAATGCGGGCATTTTCGGCAACGCCCGCTTCGAGGAGATGACCGATGCGCAGTGGCGACGCATGATCGACGTCAACCTCTACAGCGTCTTTCTGGTCAGCCAGGTCGTCATCCGTCATTGGTTGGCGCAGCGTGTGGCCGGTGCAATCGTCAACCTGGCCTCGATCAGCGGGATCGTGGCATTCACGGATTCCTCGCACTATGCCGCAGCCAAAACCGGCGTGACTGGCCTGACGCGCTCGCTGGCGATGGAGATGGGCACGCACGGTATCCGCGTCAATGCGGTGGCGCCCGGCATCATCGCCACCGAGATGACGCGGCGTTCGCTGGAGGCGCCCGAGCTGTCCGGCGGCTGGCTGCGACGTATTCCGCAGCATCGCTACGGGACGCCGGAGGAAGTTGCGGGCGTGATCGCCTTTTTGGCGTCGAACGATGCCTCCTACGTCAACGGCGAGTTGATTTTCATCGACGGCGGCGGCACCTTTGCCTGGGATAAGCCAAGTGACGCGCAGCGCTGAGTCACGGGGACAATGGGCGAGTTGGGAGGGGCTGGGCTGATGAACGATTCACGAGTCACCGTCGGGGAGGCCGGCGGCTCAGACCCTGCTGTGCATCCTGCGCCACTGATCGTCTGGGCCGGATTGGCGCTGCTCGATGCGCAGGCCGCGCCGCGCGCGCAGAGCGGTGTCTGTATTGTCGGCGAACGCGTGGTGGATGTCGGGTCGCGCAACGACCTCTGTGCGCGCTATCCTGCTGCAACGTTGGTCGGCGGGGAGGATATGCTGCTGCTGCCCGGGCTGATCAACAGCCACGATCACGGCCGCGGCTTGAGTACGTTGGCGCTGGGCGTCACCGACGATCTGCTTGAGCTGTGGCTGCTCGGGCTTTCCGCCTTGCCGGCGGTGGATCCATACAAGCTGGCGCTCATAGAAGGTGTCAACCTGCTGCGCAGCGGTGTCACCGCAACAGCGCACAGCCACAATCCAGCCGATTGGGCGGCGATGGCTGTGGAGTCCGCCAGCACGCTGCTCGGCTACGCCGAAACTGGCATCCGCGTTGCCTATCACCCGCCTTACATCGACCAGAACGTGCTTGTCTATGCCGACCGCGATGCGTTCCTTGAGGGTCTGCCCGACGACGTGCGTGCCCTGGCCGCGCCTTTTCTGCGCCTGCCGGCGCTGGGGATCGACGGCTACCTGGCCCTGTGCAGCGATCTCTACGCCCGCCACCACGATGCGGCCGGCCAGCGCGTCCATATCCAGGTCAGCCCCGCCGGCGGCCAGTGGTGCAGCGATGAATTGATGCTCGCCTGCCGCGACTGGGCCGTTGCCCACGGCACCCGGGTACAGATGCACTTTCTGGAGACGGTCTACCAGGAGCGCTACGCGTATCGACGCTGGGGTAAGAGCTTCCTCCGCCACCTCGAGGAGATCGACATGCTCGGCCCGTGGCTGACCCTGGCGCACATGATCTGGGTCGAGGAGGCCGATATTCCCCTCCTGCAGGCGCACGGCGTCGCGATTGCCCACAACCCCAGCAGCAACCTACGCATCCGCAGCGGCCTGGCGCCGCTAGCCGCTTATCACGCTGCGCAGCTGCCGATCGGCATCGGGCTGGACGGCTATGCGCTCGACGACGATCAAGATTACCTGCGCGAGCTGCGCATGGCATGGACGCTAGGGAATCGCCCTGGCGCATCGGCGCCGACGCTGGCTCCGGCCGACATTCTGCACATGGGAACGGCGGGCGGGGCTGCGGTCACCTTCGGCGCTGGCGCGCCGCTTGGCCGCTTGCAGGCCGGTATGCTTGCCGACCTCGTGCTCGTGGACTGGCGTGCGGTCGAAGGGGTATGGGTGTCGGCGCTGACCCCGCCGCAGCACCTTCTCCTGCGGCGCGCCACCCGTGAGCATGTGCGCGACGTCATGGTTGCCGGAGAGTGGGTCGTGCGCGGCGGGCGCAGCACGCGCATCGATGAAGCTGCCTTGCTGGATGAGGTGCGCGCCGACCTGGTGCGTGCGGCATCCAGCCAGTCCGATCAGGGTATCCAGGCTGCGCGCGCGCTGGCCCCCTACCTTCGTCGCTTCTACGCCCACTGGGAAGCTGCCTAAACTGTGCAATGACAGACGTAGAATGGGAAGAGAGTATGACGACTGAAGCCACCACCATCCTGCCTGCAGTGACGCGCTTTCTGCAGCGCCAACACGGCCTGCTCATCGACGGCGCTTGGGTTCCGGCGCAGACGGGCGCCACCTTTGCCACCCTCAACCCCGCTAGCGGCGACGCGTTGTGTGAGGTCGCCGCCGGCGACGCTGCCGATGTGGACGCCGCAGTTGCGGCGGCGCGGCGGGCATTTCCG
The DNA here is from genome assembly GCA_903879975.1 of uncultured Chloroflexota bacterium. Taxonomy (GTDB): domain Bacteria; phylum Chloroflexota; class Anaerolineae; order Caldilineales; family Caldilineaceae; genus Caldilinea. The sequence goes on from CAIRNL010000094.1 coordinate 7,801, forward strand.
GGCTGGAGCGAGATGATGCCCGCTGCACGCGAGCGGCTGCTGCTGCGTTTCGCTGAACTGATGGAGGAACACCGCGCGGAGCTGGCGCAGCTCGAGACGCTCGACAACGGCAAACCCTTGCGCGTGGCTTTCAACGTCGAGGTCAACGTCGCCATCGGCCAGATGCGCTACTACGCCGGCTGGCCCAGCAAGCTGACCGGCGAGACGTATGCCGTTTCATCGCCGGGCTATCATGTCTACTCGCGCCGTGAGCCGCTGGGCGTCTGCGCCGCCATCACTCCATGGAACTATTCTCTGGTCATGGCAGCTCAAAAAATCGGGCCGGCACTGGCAGCGGGTAACACCCTGGTGTTGAAACCTGCGGAGCAGACCCCGCTGACTGCACTGCGCCTGGGCGAACTGGCTCTGGAAGCAGGCATTCCACGTGGCGTTTTCAACGTGGTGACCGGCTTCGGGGCGACGGCAGGCGCAGCGCTGACGCGCCATCCCGGTGTGAACAAGGTCGCTTTCACGGGTTCAACGGAGGTAGGCAAGGACATCTGGCGCGCGGCAGCGGGTACCCTGAAGCATGTATCGCTGGAACTGGGGGGCAAGTCGCCGCTGATCATCTTCGACGACGTGGAGGACGTGGAGGCAGCGGCCACCGCCGCCCTGTGGGCCATTTTTGCCAACAGTGGGCAGAATTGTGTCGCCGGCTCGCGGCTCTTTGTCCATCAGGCCATCCGTCAGCCTTTGTTGGATGCGCTCGTCGCCAAGACCCGGCAACTGCGTGTCGGCCCCGGCCTGGAAGAGGGGGTGGACCTGGGGCCGCTCATTTCCCAGGCGCAACTTGAACGCGTGTTGGGCTATGTCCGCCGCGGACAGCAGCAAGGTGCTGAGTTGATCACGGGCGGGGAACGGCTCGGCGGCAGGTTGGCGTCCGGCTATTTCGTAGCGCCGACGATCTTTGACCGCGTCGAGGAGCGCGCCGACATTGCGGTGCAGGAGATTTTTGGCCCGGTGCTGTCGGTTTTCTCGTTTGCCAGCGAGGACGAGGTGGTGCATCGCGCCAATGCTTCTCCCTTCGGCCTGGCGGCAGGCGTGTGGACGAATCACGTGGGGCGCGCCCACCGAATGGCCGCGGCGCTGAGGGCCGGCGTGGTTTGGATCAACACCTATGACTGGTTCGATCCTGCCGTGCCCTTCGGTGGCATTGGGGAGAGCGGACAGGGGCGCGAGTTGGGGCGCCAAGTGATGGAGATGTACACCGAACTCAAATCGGTGTGGGTACGGATTGCATAGTCCCCGCCCGTCCCCGGCAGGAAAGGTCGATAGAAACCAGGATTTTGCAAGTTCGCCCTCTCGGCAGCGGCGGCGCCCGAACATCCTGGTTTCTCAATCCCATCACTTTAGCAAAGGATGCGATGATGAAACTTGCGCTGGATGGAAAAGTAGCGATTGTGACGGGCGCCGGATCAGGGATCGGCCGGGCGATGGCCTTGGCGATGGCTGAGGCCGGTGCAGCCGTGGCGGTAGTGGGCCGCACGCTCGCCAAGGTGGAGGCGGTGGCGGGCGAAATCGTGGCGAGCGGTGGACAGGCGTTGCCGGTTCAGGCCGACGTGAGCCATTCCGCCGATGTGCAGGCGGCGGTCGATGCGACCACCGCCACCTATGGCGGCATCGACATTCTGGTCAACAACGCCGGCATCAGCCCGTCCGGGCGCGTCACGGATATCACCCCCGCCGAGTGGGACGAGTGCATGGCTGTCGACCTGCGCAGCGTCTTTCTCGGCGCCAGAGCGGCTATCCCGGTCATGCAGGTGCGCGGTGGCGGTGTGATTCTGAGCACGGCCGGCACCTTTGGCCTGCGGGCAGCCAGCAACAAGGCGGCCTATTCGACCGCCAAGGCCGGTGTGATCAACTTGACCCGCGCCATTGCGCTTGACTATGGTCCCGATCAGATCCGTTGTAATGTCATCTGCCCCGGCTATGTGGATACGCCGCTGACTGCCGGCGTCCCTCCTGCCGACCGCGATCGCTTCTTGGCTGCCACACAGCCGCTGCCCAGCGTCATCCAGGCGCCTGATGTGGCGGCACTGGCCGTCTATCTGGCGTCTGATGCGGCCCGGATGATCACCGGGCAGGTATTCGTGATTGATGGCGGGCAGCAGGCGGGCCTGTATCAGCCCTAGCGCCACCGCAGGCGCGCAGGGTGTTCCTCTGACTCTCCGGCACAACGGCAGTGTGCGCGTGGCACGTAGAAAGCTGCAATGCTACGCGCCCGCGCTATAATGACGTATGCTGGCTCGGTCCGGCCTGGGTCATCACACAATGTCCGGCCACCGGACGCCACGGAGAGAGGAATTAACGATGTCTGCCACCCGCCTGACGACACTGCCTGTCTGGCAGCAACTCAGCGACCACGCCGCTGCGCTGCGCTCGACCCACCTGCGCGATCTCTTTGCCGCGGACCCGGCCCGCGGTGAGCGCATGGTCATCGAGGACCTCGGTCTCTACTTTGACTATGCCAAGCACCGCGCGACCGATGAGACTGTGCGCCTGCTGCTGAATCTGGCCGAGGCGTGCGGCCTGCGCGAGCGGATCGACGCCATGTTGCGCGGGGAAAAGATCAACAATACCGAGAACCGTGCTGTGCTGCATGTCGCCCTGCGTGCGCCACGCCACGCGCGCATCTGGGTCGACGGCGCAGACGTGCTGCCCGAGGTCCATGCCGTGCTCGATCAGATGAGCGCCTTTGCCGAACGTGTGCGCGGGGGGGCATGGCGGGGCTTCACCGGCAAGCGTATCCGCGCGGTCGTCAATATCGGCATCGGCGGTTCGGATCTAGGGCCGGTCATGGCCTACGAGGCGCTGCGCCACTACAGCGACCGCGGCCTCACCTTCCGCTTCGTCTCCAACGTCGACGGCACCGATTTTGTCGAGGCCGTGCACGACCTGGATCCAGCCGAGACGCTCTTTATCGTTGCCTCCAAGACTTTCACCACGCTGGAGACGATGACCAACGCGCACACGGCGCGGCGCTGGCTGTTGGACGCGCTGGTCGAGACGCAGGCAGTGGCCAACCACTTCGTCGCCGTTTCGACCCATGCTGCCGAGGTCGCAAAGTTCGGCATCGATACCGCCAATATGTTCGGCTTCTGGGATTGGGTGGGCGGTCGCTATTCGATGGATTCGGCGATAGGCCTGTCGACGATGATTGCCATCGGCCCCGACCATTTTCGGGATCTGCTGGCTGGCTTCCACGCCATGGACGAGCACTTTCGCACCGCACCATTCGACCGCAACATGCCTGTGCTGATGGGGCTGCTCGGCATCTGGTACAACAACTTTTTCGGCGCCGAAAGCAGCGCGGTGCTGCCCTACGACCAGTATCTCAAGCGCTTCCCGGCCTATCTGCAGCAACTGACGATGGAGAGTAACGGCAAGTCCGTCACGCGCGAGGGGGCTATGGTCGACTACCAGACCGGCCCGATCTACTGGGGGGAGCCAGGTACCAACGGCCAGCATTCTTTCTACCAGCTGCTGCACCAGGGAACCAAGCTGGTGCCGTGCGACTTTATCGGCTTCTGCCAGAGTCTCAATGCGCAGGGGGAGCACCACGACCTGCTGATGTCCAATGTTTTCGCGCAGGGCGAAGCGTTGGCCTTCGGCAAGACGGCCGAGCAGGTGCGCGCGGAAGGGACGCCTGAATGGCTCGTGCCGCATCGCACCTTTGAGGGCAACCGTCCGTCGACGACGATCCTGGCTGAACGGCTGACACCGGCGGTGCTTGGCAAACTCGTTGCACTCTACGAACACAGTGTCTTTACCCAGGGAATCATCTGGGATATCGACTCGTTCGACCAGTGGGGTGTCGAGCTGGGCAAGGTGCTGGCCAAGCAGATCATCGGCGAGCTGGGTGCCGCCGAGCCGCCCCTGCAGCACGACAGCTCGACCAATGCGCTGATCCGGCGTTACCGGGCGTTGCGCTGAGGGCACTTGTCCTTCCGCAAGCTCTACGCCGCTGCGCCTTTGGCGCGGAACGCTCCCTGGATTAACGCTGCATCGAACTGCGGCGCGACCTGTTGCTGTGCCGCATAGCGGTAGACCGCAGCCTTGTAGATGCCGCCCAGCGTGCTGCTCAACACGCCGAGCACGATGAGCAGCAGGATGCCGACGGCCACGAGCGTCCAGAAGAGGAGCGTCACGTCGATCGCCAGGACGGCCAGCCCGCCGAAGAGAAGGATCACGGCGAGCGAGGCTACCCCAAAGACGCCGCCAAGGCCGCCGCTGCCGATCAGCTGCTCACCCCACGTCTTGCGCAGCAGGGCCGCACTCGTCTTGATGGCATCGATGGGGCTGATCTGGCGATCGGCGATGACAGGCACGACCAGGAAGGTTGCCACATTCCACGCCAGCCCGCCGATGGCTGCCAGGATCGCGCCTGCTGCGTTGCCGCCGTTGCGGTTATTGCGCAGCAAGCTCAACAACACACCGACCGTTGCCGCGATCGCCGAGAAGCCCAGAATAGTACCGAGGCGTCGGTTGGCAATGCCGATCCCTTCGCCAAATGACGTATCGTGCCCATCGAGCCGGCGCAGTGCTGCGCCCGCCATCGCGGTGGCAAAATAGGTGGCAATCCCGCCCATAATGAGGTAATAGAGGAAGAGCAGCGCCAGCCCGACAGCGCTCAGCAGAAGCGAACCACCCTCCTCCTGGCCGGCACTCTGCGTTGCCGCAGCGATCGTCTGCTGCAAACCTGGGTTGAAGGCAACAATGCTGCCCAACAGCGCAAAGAGGATGGCAGAAACCACGATCACCAAGAGTGCCGACAGCAGCGGAAACCACAGCAGCGACGGCTCACTGCGGACGATACTCCACGAGGATTTGAAGAGAGACCAACTGCGGCTGAAAATATTCATGCTATGTTCCTTTCACACGTGATAAGTCGGCTTGCGGATGGCAGGGCGCACAGGCATGATACCTGCTGCGGCGCGCTGGCAGAGAGCGCCAGAACTATACGGACGGCGCACACACCATTATAGCCGGACTCGCGGCGATGCCATAGGCAGTTTTTGAGGGTGACTGGCGCGGTTGCCTGCCCGTGCGATCCCACAGACCCCGGCTGGTTGACAAGCGCTTTCATCTCGTTCAAAATTCGATGTATGACTTCACGGCCTACACGCCGATCCTTCTTGCAGGGCTGCTCCGGATTTGCGGCAGCGGCAGCCATGCGCGGTTTCGGCATCACCAACTTGCTCTTCGACCCGCGTTCGCCGGCACAGGCGGCCAATGCCGCAACCGCGCTGGTGCCCAGCCAGCCACCCAACGGTCGCGACCTGCTCGTCCTCATCTTTGTACGCGGCGGGCTGGATGGTCTGAACCTGGTGACGCCCTTCAACACCAGCAGCGCCGATCGTCAGCGCTACTTCAACACACTGCGCCCCACCCTCAGCGTGCCAGCGCCGACTTCCACGGCGACCCGCAAATCGATCGATCTGGACGGGCACTTTGCGTTGCACCCGGATGCGGCGCGCGGTGTGGCGGGCGTCCAGGTGCCGAATGGGCATGCGTCCGACACAGGCGGATTCTACGCGCTGTTTCAGCGGGGCGACCTTGCGATTGTCGATGCGTGCGGATCGCCCGATATTTCTGGTTCACACTTCGACACGGAGCTCTATGTCGATCTGGGCGGCAAGCAAAACCAGGGGGGCTGGCTGGCGCGCTATCTCGACGCGGTCGGCGAACCGCACGATGCGCTGGCCGTTGCGCCCCAGTGGGGTATCCCGCCGTCGCTGCTCTCACAGACTGGGCGCAGCGCAGTCGCCATTCCCGATGTGGAGAGCTTTGGCCCGCAGTGGAAGACACGCGCGTGGACTGGGCACGAGGAGGCGGCAGCCCTGGTCACGGCGCAGTACACGCTGCTGGAACAGATGTATGCGCGCGGCAACGAGTTCATCGAACAGGTCGGCCGCAGCGCGCTGCAGAACTATGATATGTTGCGCAACGTACTGGAGACCCCCTACAGCCCGTCGGCGCCTTATCTCACCGCCGACACGCACGTAGCCGACTACGGCCATCTCGGCCATTCGTTGCAGACAGTGGCACAGTTGGCCAAGGCGTCGGTGGCCAACCCCCTGCGCGTCGCCACGATCGATGTCGGCGGCGGCTACGACACGCACGACAACCAGGGTGTAGTCGACTGGAACGGCAACGCGCGCTACTGCCGCCTCGTCACCAACCTAGCCAACAACATCAAAGCTTTCTGCGACGACATGAACGCCGACCCAGCGTGGCGCGGTCGCTTTGTCGTGGTCATGCTCAGCGAGTTTGGCCGCGTGCTCTACGAGAATGACAGCGGCGGCACCGACCATGGCGCCGGCAATATCCTGCTTGTGGCAGGTAGCGCCGGCAATATTCGCGGCGGTCAGATGTACGGCGAATGGCCTGGGCTGCAAACCCTGGGCTTCAACGACGGCCTGCAGATCACGACCGACTATCGTCGCGTGTTGGCCGATCTTCTCACGGCACGCATGGGCGTCAGTACACCGCAGATCAACGACGTCGTTTTTCCGGGGCTGGGCTATGCCGGGGGCCTGGGAATCGGCGTGGCGCGTTAGTCGTATGCGCAAACACCTGCTCTCTGCGATCGCCCTGCTGTGCGCCCTGCTGCCTGCGGCCAATGTTGCCGGCCGCTCGGCGGATGAACCGGCTGCCCCCGGCTGGACGGCACCCATTCCCCTGGCGCTCGACGACCGCCCATCCCTGCAAAGCGAACCAGCCGTGTTCATCAGCGGTGACCGCACCGTTATTGGCTGGGTCGACTCGCGCAATGCAGCAGCGGACCTCTACGCTGTGGCGTGGGTAGGCGACTCACCCGGCACCGAGACACGCGTCACCCATCTGTCGCCCCAGTTCGATGCAGGCAACGCCTTCGAGCCGGCCTTTGCCGTGGAGCAGGACGGGCGCGCCTTTGCGGTCTACGGCGACGGCGAGCAGATCCAACTCGTGCGCTATGACCCCATCACGGGGGATTGGAGCCATCCCGTCCAGGTGACGCAGGGGCTGAGCGATTGGCATGCGGTCGCACGGGCGCCGCAGGTGGCCACCGACGGCGCCGGCAATCTGGTCGTCGTGTGGGAGGACTACCGCAACGACAGCGCCGACAACGACTGGGCCGACAGTCGCGGCAGCGACATCTACGGCTCGCGCTGCGACGGCAACACGCTGACCTGCGCGGGCACCAATGTCAAGCTCAACAGCGATGAGACCCGCGGCCATCAGCGCAGCCCGCGCCTGAGCCAGCGCGGCGCCCAGGTAGCCGTGATCTGGGAAGATGAACGAGAAATGGGTGCCGAAGCGCCGCAGGTCTATGCCGCGGTCTCAGCCGACGCCGGCCAGACGTGGAGCGGCAACCAGCGCGTCTCGGCGCCGGCGGGCGCCCGTGACAGCGCCACACAGCCAGCCGTCGCGATTGCGCCCGACGGCACGATCTTTGCTGCGTGGGAGCAGCATCGCGGTGGGTTGACGCAGCCAGCCGATATCTACGCTGCGCAGTGGAACGGTGCGGCGTGGACAGCTGCGCAGCGTGTCGACAGCGCTCCTGCGCGCGTGCGCACCGTACAGCCATCGCTGGCGGCTGGCGAGTCCGGTGTTTTCGTAGCGTGGCAGGATCATCGCGGCGGCAGCGCCGATGTCTACGCTGCCCGTTGGAACGGCAGCGGCTGGAGTGAATCGCCCGTTGTCGTGCAGCCTGGCATGCAGAGACAGCCGGCTCTGGCCGCGTCCGGTGGGCGCGTGCGTCTCGTCTGGCAAGATACACGCGTCGGCAACCAGGATATCTTCTCGGCAACCTGGCAGGACGGGGTTTGGTCGGAGGAGGGCCAGGTCAATGTCGAGGTCGACCGTTCGCCGGTACAGATGGCGCCGGCTGCGGCCAGCCTTGCGGGCGCAAGCTATGCCGTCTATCTGGACCAGCGCGATGGTTATGTCGATCTCTGGCTCAGCCAGTTGGCCTTGGGAGCAAGCACCTGGAGCGAGCCGGCGCGCCTGCCGACGTGGGCCAATGCCGGGGGCTCCCTCCCCGACGAAGGGGCACAGATCGCCGTCGGCGCGACGGGTGTTGTCCATGCGGTGTGGAGCGAATCTCTCTGGCCTTACGGCCGCTATATTGCCTATGCCAACTTGCAGGGCGGCCGCTGGAGCGATCCGGTGCGGCTCAGCGGCGATGAGGAGAACGGCCGTGAGCGCTTTGCGCCGCTGGTGGCTATCCGCAACGGGACCGTGGCGGTAGTATGGGGCGAACGCGACAACCAGGGCAATGTCCAGCTGTGGGCCACGTGGAACAACGGCAGCACGGGCTGGACGGCGCCGCTTTCGATCCTGCCAGCGCCGTTACCAGAGCGATGGGAACTGCCGGCGACCTTGGCGCTGACCGGCAGCCATATTGTCGTGGCCTGGGGCGAGCGGGACACGGCAGGCCGCGGCCGCATTCTGGTGGCGCGACATCCCCTGCAAGACGGCACGTGGAGCCAGGTGCAGGCCAGTCCAGCCATCGACTCGGATTGGTGCCTCCAGGTGTACCCAGCGCTGCACAGCGACGGCGCAGGACGCCTGCACATCGTCTGGTCCGGCTGTGCGTTGCGCAACCCGCCCAACGAATGGCCGCACGACAGTCTCATTTTCTATGCATACTCGGACGACAGTGGGGCCAGCTTCAGCGACCCCATCCGTGTGGCCGCCACCATTGCTGCCGAGGACGATGTGCACCACAACGACACCTCAAGCCGGCCCGCCCTGGCCGCCGGTGACGGTGGTGCCGTGATGGTGCTCTATCCTGCGCGCACGGAAGGTCAGTGGACTTTCTATGCCACGTTGATCGAGTCCGGGGCAGTGAGCACTTCCCAGCGTCTTGGCGCAGCCGCAGAAAGTTGGGCGCCCCCTGATACGTATAGTGGGCGCTGGTATGGGGGCGACAGCGGTGGCGCGCTGACCTATGAGAGTACCCGTCAACGCTTTGTGGCCATTTTCCCCGATCGCCGCAACCAGCGTACGCCGGTGCTCTATACGGCCATCTACGCCGGCGTCGACGTAGAGTTGAGCGAGACCCTTTTCTTGCCGGCTATACGCCGCTGAAACCAGGAGCAGTGATGAGAGCAGAGCAACAGGTGATCCCACCGGGAGCAGCGCCGGCGCTGGCCAGACTGGCCTATAGCCGTCTGGCCTTTGGCCCGCGCCCGGAAGATCTGGCAGACCTGGCCAGCTTTGATCTGACCGCCTTCGTCGATGCACAGCTCGACATCGAGTCCATAGACGACAGCGCGTGCGAGAGCTATGTGGCCAGCCTGGCGCGCACGGACCCGGAAGGGCTGGCGGTGCCGCTGCCGACCGCTACGCTGGCCGAACTGAGCGCCTATCGTGCAGACAGCCAGGCAGCCGGCGGCTGGCCCAACGGCAACTTGCAGCGCCATCTGTGGACGGTGACCTATGTGCGCGCGCTGCGCAGTCAGCGACAGTTATTTGAACTCATGGTCGATTTCTGGACCAATCACTTCGAGACCAACTTTCAGAGCCCACTCAAGTATTGGGAAGACCACCACGTGATTCGCGCCCACGCCCTGGGCAATTTCCGCGACCTGGTGGGGGCCAGCGCCAAGAGCCCCTCCATGCTCTATTTTCTCAGCAACACGTACAGTGACGGGGCCAATCCGAATGAAAACTACGCCCGCGAATTGATGGAACTGCACACCATGGGCAGTTACAGCCGCGTGCCTGGGGCGGGCTTCCTTCAGCGGCCCAACTATACCGAGGAGGATGTTCATACTGCAGCGCAAATCCTCAGCGGGTGGACGACTATCGGCTCGGCCAATCAAGAATATCGTTTCAATGCGGGGCGCAACTGGCCCAGCCATCATTGGCTGGAGAAACGGCTGTGGCTCGGCAACGACGAGTACTACTATTTCCCGCACGGCGGCGTAGAACAGGGTGAGCAACTCCTGGACATCCTGGCCGAGCATCCCAGCACGGCCTATTTCATCGCCTTCAAACTCTGTCGCCGCTTCATCAGCGACTTTCCGGATGCCTTCTGCCCCGATGCGATCGAAGCAGGGGCACAGGCCTTTCTGAGCACGCATGGCGATATTCGTCTGACGCTGCGGGCGATTCTCCTCCATCCGAAATTTGCGGCAAGTTGGGGGCAGAAGATCAAGCGTCCGCTCGAGTACTTTGCATCGACCCTGCGCGCCATGGGCGTGCAGGAGTCTCCCAATTTCTTGCCAGACGACTGGGATGACGAGCTCGGCGCGCGGTACTTCGACAGCCAGATCGAGATGCTGGGTCAGAAGCTCTTCGACTTCTCGGCGCCGACGGGGTTGCCCGATGTGCGCTATGCCTGGTGGAACACCAACCAACTCTTCGGACGCTGGACTCTGGTCAATGCGTTGGTCAGCCGTTCCTTTGGCGACCAGACCAGCGCCAGTGCCGCGCCGGCCAGCGCTGCACTCGACGCGCTCGTCGGTGCGCCGGCTGCAGCCGCCCAGGTCGTCGACCGCCTGATCGACCTCTTGGTAGGCCGGGCACTTGACGACGACGTTCGCGCCGCACTGGTCGATTATCTGGGGGGTGGGGATGCGCAGGTGCCCGTCACCAGCACTGCGCCGCGTCTGCGTGCAACGCTTGCCGCCATCGCTGCGTCCCCCTATGCCCAGTGGCGCTAACGTGGTGGGAGTCACGAGTCACGTATGACTAGAGAGGAGTGTTTTCGTGAGTGAAACCAAGATGGACCCGGCCATGCGCTGTGGCAGTGTGCGGCTGGCGGTGAGGGAGCTGGAGCGCTCGCTGGCTTACTATCAGCAGCGCATTGGCTTGCGCCTGCACAGCGTCGAAAGC
>CAIRNL010000095.1 GCA_903879975.1 uncultured Chloroflexota bacterium
ACGCACATCCGCGAGGAAGAACTGGTCGTCAATGTCTGCAAAGCGAAGCAGCTCACGAACTTTCGGGAGAAACCATCCGGCCTGTCGGATATGCTTAACGCCCCGCGCGAGCTGACACTCGATGATGCGATTCAGTTCCTGGGCAACGACGATCTGCTCGAAGTGACACCACTATCCCTGCGCATTCGGAAGAAGACACTCAATCACGAAATCCGGCAGCGCGCCCGCCGCACACAGAAGACATAGCGATGACACTTCGGTTCAACTGCAGCGAAAGGATTTGAGGATGCGAATCCTGATCGTGGGGGCCGGCGACGTCGGTTTTCAGCTTGGACGCCGTCTGTCGCAAGATCAACACGATATCACCATTGTTGATGCCGACTCTGCCAAGGTGCGCCGTGCCGCCGAGCAGTTGGATGGGTTGGCCATCGAAGGATCAGGTGACAGCTACCGCGTTTTGCGCCAGGCCGGTGTGGCCAATGCGGATGTGGTAGCCGCCGTCACCGATAATGATGATACCAACCTGATGGCCTGCCGGCTGGCTAAGGCGAGCGGGGTGGATGTGACCATCGCTCGCGTCCGGAATGCCGAATTCAGTGAACCGGATTTCGTGCTCACACCGGCTCAGCTTGGCGCCGACCATATTATTCACCCGGAGCGTGAGGCTGCCAACGCTATTATCCGCCTGTTACAGGAATCAAGTGCTACCCATGTCGTCGATCTCGAGAATGGCCGTATCGAGATGATCGGCTTAATCCTCGAGACAGACTCGCCCCTGGTCAACGTGCCGCTGTCTGAACTTGGCCGCCGTTACAATTACCCGCCCGTCCAGATCGTGGCCGTCGACCGCAACCACGAGACAATCATCCCCAAGGGTGAGGACCATCTGCGGGCCGGGGATCACATGTTTGCCATCTGTGCTCCCGAATACGCACGGGAACTCTTCGGCCTGGCGGGTAAACGCAAGAAGCTGCGCATGGACAATATCATGGTCATCGGCGGCGGCATGATTGCGCGCTTTGTAGCCGAGGAAATGGCCGGCAAAGCATACGTCAAGATCATTGAGCACGACTTGGTGCGTGCCGAGCGGCTGGCCGACTGCCTGCCTCATGCGCTCGTGATCCATGGCGACGGCACCGACATCGATTTGCTCCAGGCTGAAGATCTGGAGAGTATGGACTCTTTTGTCGCTGTCACAGGAGATGATGAGAACAATATCATTGCCACGCTGCTCGCCAGACAATATGAGGTTCCCCGCCCGATTGCTCTGGTCAACCGTGTGGCCTACTTGCCGATCCTGCCGACCATCGGGCTGAACGCGGTGATCAGCAAGCAGATGCTGACCGTCAACGCTGTGCAGCAGTTTATCCAGCATCGCCAGGTGGCGGCCATTGCGGGCGTGCCAGGTATCAAAGGGCAGATGATTGAGTATATTGCACGTCAGGGTTCGCGCATCACCCAGCGCCCGCTGCGCGATGTAAAGTTTCCACGCTCGGCCGTGGTCGGGGCGATATTGCGCAACAGCGAATTGATTATCCCAGGGGGTACGACGCTGATTCAGCCCGGTGATCGCGCAGTGGTCTTCGCCCTGCCCCAAGCCATGAATGAACTGGATCGCCTCTTCGGCTGAACTATGTACCTGCGCAGCGTCCTCCATTTTCAGGGTGTTTTGCTGCTTTTCTGCGCCGTCTTTATGCTCACTGCGCTGCCATGGTCGCTCTACTACGGCGATGGTGCCTGGCAGGCGATCCTGTTGAGCTCCGGCATCACGGCACTGGCTGGCGCAGTGTTGATGCGTTCGACCCGCATCACACAAGAACTGCGCGCCCGCGAAGGCTTTGCCATTGTGACCTTCGCATGGGTGCTCTTCTCCCTCTTCGGCTCGCTGCCCTTCCTGCTTTCCGGGGCGATTCCCAACTTCACCAACGCTTTTTTCGAGACGATGTCTGGCTTTACCACGACAGGCGCCTCCATCCTTGCCGATATCGAGGCTGTACCGCGTGGTCTGCTCTTCTGGCGCAGCATGACGCACTGGATCGGCGGCATGGGAATCATCGTGCTTTCGCTGGCTGTGTTGCCCCTGCTGGGTGTCGGTGGTATGCAACTCTATAAGGCCGAAGTGGCCGGTCCGACTGCCGACAAGCTCACCCCACGCGTCACACAGACTGCCAAGATCTTGTGGGGCGTCTATGCTGCGCTCACGGCACTTCAGACCGTGCTGTTGCTCCTGGGCGGCATGAGCCTGTTCGATGCCCTGTGTACCTCCTTCGGCACGGTGGCAAGCGGTGGTTTTTCGCCGCGCAACGCCAGCATCGCCTACTACAATAGCAGCTATATCGACTGGGTGGTTATTATCTTCATGGTGGCGGCAGGCACGAATTTTGCACTCCACTATCGCTTTGCCACGGGCAATTTTCGTAGCTATGCCGAGGATCGCGAGTTTCACTTTTTTGTCGGCAGCCTGGTTGTCGCCTCGCTCCTCGTCCTGGCCGGCGCCTGGAGTGTCTATGACGACAAGCTGGCTGCAGTTCGCGACAGCATTTTCGTGGTCACATCCCTGCACACGAGTACGGGTTTCGGGCTGGCTGACTACGAGTCGTGGTCAAATGGCGCACAGTTTGTCCTGTTGGTGATCATGATCATCGGCGGATCGGCGGGTTCCACGTCGGGTGGACTCAAGGTCGTGCGCGTCTACCTTGTCTTCAAATACATCGCTAGCGAGTTTACGCGTGTCTTGCACCCGCAGGCTGTCGTGCCGGCGCGCATCCGCGGCGTCGCAGTTCCGCGCGATGTCATGACAAACGTGCTGGGCTATTTCGCAGTCTATCTCATTGCCATCGGCTTTGGCAGCTTTCTGGTTACTTCTACGGGTCCAGACTGGATGACAAGCATCAGTGCCGTGGTTTCCAGCTTGGGGGGCGTGGGCCCTGGGATGGCCGCCGCTGGTCCCTTTGACAACTATGGTGCTCTGGCCGATCCTGCAAAATGGGTGTTGATTGCCTGTATGTTGCTCGGCCGCCTCGAATTTTTCACCTTGCTGGTTCTCTTTTCGCCGGCCTACTGGCGCCGCTGAGAAGGTATTTCTAGAGGAATGCGGGTTGTGTGTGCGATGCCCGCCCCCGGGGTTCAGGGGACACTGCCAAGCCCAGGGCGCACTCCTCGCTGATCAAGGGCTCGGCTATCCGTTCAGTTGTTCTCTCATCTCATCTGTCGGCAACTACTGACTGCGCTCCCAGCGTGCGCCCCTCATGCGCAAGTGTATCGGTGACAATATCTGGTCTGTTTTTGGGTGCCCTGTACAAATAGTGGCACAATGAGCGTGCTGTGTGGCCCGGCAAGTCTTACGGTCGCATATGCCAACGGAGTCACCTGTCATAGCCCGTTTGGCCAGCGGCGATGAGCTGGCGAAAACCCAACAGGAAAGCAATTATGCACGACCAAACGATCGAATTTCTGGATGTCGACGACGACGTGCGGTCCATCGTTGCACCCCACAAGCAGCGACTTTTCATCCCTGGACCGACTGATGTGGCTGCTGATGTACTTGCTGCACAGACCGCGCCGATGATCGGACACCGCAGTGACGAATTTGAGGCGCTGTTTGCAAAGTGTGAGGCGCAGTTGCAGCGACTCTTTGAGACGACGGCGCGCGTGTACATGGTCGCTGCCTCGGGCACTGGACTGCAGGAGGCTGCGATACGCAACCTGGTGAAGAGCCGTGTGGTCTCTTTTGTCAACGGCGCGTTCAGCCAGCGCTGGTACGATGTTGCGCTCGGCTGTGACAAGGCCGCGATCCGTGTCGACGTGCCGTGGAACACTGCCGTCAAGCCCGCTCAGGTCGCGGATGCCCTGCAGTCGGCGCTGGCTGACGGCCCAGTGGATGCCATCACCGTCGCGCACAACGAAACAAGCACCGGCGTTATGAGTCCGGTTGCCGAGATCGCAGCCACTGTGCGCCGCATCAGCCCAGAGACGCTGGTGCTGGTAGACGCAGTTTCCTCGTTCAGCGGTGTGCGCATCCCGGTCGATGCGTGGAACATCGACCTGCTGCTCACGTCGTCGCAGAAGGCGTTGGCCCTGCCGCCCGGCCTGGCCTTCTGCTCTGTCAGCGACCGGGCGCTGGCCAGGGCAGCCGATGTCAAGGGACGCGGCTGGTATTTCGATTTCCTGACGCTGGAGAAGGCGCTCAAGAAGAACACCACACCCGCTACGCCGGCGATTTCGCTCATGCGCAGCCTGGGTGTGCAACTCGACCGTATCTTTGCCGAGGGTACGGAAGCACGCTATGCACGCCATGCGCGCCTTGCTGAACGCACGCGGTGCTGGGCTGTCGAGAATGGCTTCGCTCTCATGGCTGAAGCCGGCTACGCCTCGCAGACCGTGACCACTGTTGCCAACACACGCACTATCAGCGTCAAGGCGCTCAACGCCTACCTGGCCCGCCACGATATGGAGATTTCCAACGGATACGGAGACTACAAAGATAAGGCCTTCCGTATCGCACATATGGGTGAGGTGCAGGACAGCGACATGGATCGCCTGTTTGCGGCCATGAGCGCCTTTCTGGCTAGACATGATTGATTATTCGCAGCATGATGGGGGGCCGAAGCAATGAACACAACAATCGACCTACGCAGCGACACCGTCACCAGGCCGACGCCTGCCATGCGCACCGCCATGGCCGAAGCGGTGGTGGGTGATGACGTCTACGGCGAAGATCCTACGGTGAATCGCCTGGAAGCCAAGGTGGCCGAGGTGTTGGGCAAGCAAGCAGCCGTCTTCGTGCCGAGCGGCACTATGGGCAACCTCATTGCAGTGTTGAGTCACTGCAACCGAGGTGATGAGATAATCCTGGGTGACCAGGCCCATATTTTCATGTACGAGCAGGGCGGATCGGCGGCGGTAGGTGGCGTCCACCCGCGTACGTTGCCTAACCGTCCTGATGGTACGCTGGATTTGCAGCAGGTCGAAGACGCAATTCGTGGCGACAACGAACACTATCCTGTCACACACCTCATTGCGCTGGAGAATACACAGAACCGCTGCGGTGGGCGGGCACTCCCCGTCGCCTATATGGATGCAGCCGGCGCTCTGGCACAGCAGCACGGGCTGGCGTTGCACGTCGACGGCGCACGTCTATGGAATGCTGCGGTGGCTCTCGGCGTGGTGCCGGCGCGGCTGGTTGCGGCCGCTGACAGTGTCAGTGTCTGCTTCAGCAAGGGGTTGGCAGCCCCTGTTGGTTCAGCCGTGGCTGGCTCGGCAGCATTCATCCGTCGCGCCCGGCGTATGCGTAAGCAGGTCGGCGGCGGTATGCGCCAGGCAGGTGTCTTGGCGGCAGCTGCGCTTGTGGCGCTCGACGAAATGGTGGATCGCCTGGCCGTGGACCACGCCAACGCGCGCCAGCTGGCAGAAGGGTTGGCCGCGCTTGACGGCATCGACTTGGCGCCGGAAACGGTGCAGACCAATATTGTCTATTTCAACGTGACGTTGTCCGGTAT
The DNA here is from genome assembly GCA_903879975.1 of uncultured Chloroflexota bacterium. GTDB lineage: Bacteria > Chloroflexota > Anaerolineae > Caldilineales > Caldilineaceae > Caldilinea. The sequence continues at coordinate 5,499 of CAIRNL010000095.1, forward strand.
GGACGCGACGCGGCTGTCGGGGCGCCTGGCGGCACGTGGCGTCTTGATCAATCCGACGGGCGCACGCCGCCTGCGCGCGGTCACCAATTATCACGTCTCGAGCGAAGATGTAGCGACAGTCGTGGCAGCTGTGCAATCTGCCCTGCAAGAGGCCGCAGCCGACGATGCTGTGAGCGTCGCAGGGATTTATCGTTGAAGTGTGTAGGTGAGGAGAAGGAACGGGCGGATAGGTTGTCGACAGTTCCTAGGCTGTCGATCATCCATCCGGTTCTCCTCATGCAAAAGATGTGGGGCAGATAGTTCCGGTGCTGTCTATGCGGGCTACTTGAGTGTCTTCGGCGTGACCAACAGCCGCAGCTCGGCGGCGCCCCAGCGCACCATACTCCAGTGCGAGCTGTCGACCGCAACATGTGCCAGCGTAGCAGTCGGCATGCGCACAAAGGCATCTTCTGGCGTAGAGCCGCACAGCCCCGATGCTAATTCCTCCAGACCAGGATTATGGCCCACAAGCAGCACGTGTGTGGCGCCCTCTGGCAGTGCCCGTACC
>CAIRNL010000096.1 GCA_903879975.1 uncultured Chloroflexota bacterium
ACCGCACCCTCTACCAGCGCAACGTCGACCCCTTCCGGGAAGTCCTTGACATCGGCAATCGGGCTGTAGACCAACTCGATTCTGTCAGCCAGGTCGATGAGCTTCTCGTCGAGATCCAGAAAGCTCATGTGACAGCCGGAGCAACCGCCAAGCCAGGCCGTCGCGAAACGTAATTTTGTCATTTGGCTATTTCCTGTCACTGTACGACCAGATTTTCTTTTCGCGCCCGTCGAGGATCCATCGTAAGAAGTTGTGCTGTTTCTCCATCTCCGCCACTGTGGCGCCTTTGTCGAAGAGCGCACCGGTCGGGCAGACCTGCACGCATTTGCCGCAGCTGGTGCAGCTGGTGCTGGCACCCCATGCCTGGTTCAGGTCGATGATCACGCGGCTGTTGGCGCCGCGCCCCATGACATCCCAGACATGTGCACCTTCGATCTCGTCGCAGACGCGCACGCAGCGCGTACACAGGATGCAGCGGTTGTGGTCCAGCCCGTAGCGTTCGTGGCTGGCATCCATGCCCAGATCAGGGTTCAGGTACTCGAAGCGTACGTGATCCATGCCGATCTTGGCGGCTTCCCACTGCAACTCGCAGTGACCGTTCATGACACAGACGGCACAAACGTGGTTGCGTTCGGAAAAGAGAAGTTCCAGGATCATCCGGCGATACTTGATCAGCCGCTCACTATGGGTGTGGACGACCATCCCCCCCTGTACCTGGGTCACGCACGACGCCTGCAGGCGGCTACTGCCTTCGAGTTCCACCATACACAGGCGGCAGCCCCCACGTTCGCTGAGCCCTTCCAGGTGACAGAGCGTGGGGATGTCGATCTCATGTTCGCGTAGGACGGACAGCAGGCTCTCACCTTCCTGCGCGCTGACCAACTCATCGTTGATAGTTAATGTAACAACTGCCATTCGGTCATCTCCTCGTAAATCTCTGGCTGACCCACCCCGCAACTGGACTGGTCAAGCGTCCGCTGCCGGGCAGACCGGAGATTTCAGGCATGTATCATTTCCGACACCGGCGTTTGATCCAGCGTACAGACCTCTGCCGGACAGTGGTGATCGACAATGTGTGCAGTATATTCGTCCAGGAAGTAGTGGATTGTGCTCAGAACTGGGTTTGGCGCAGATTGGCCGAGGCCGCAGAGGCTCGTTTCGCGCACCATGGTGCACAATTCTTTGAGCATCTCCAGATCCTGAATGGTGGCACTGCCGTTTGTGATTCGATTGAGCAGGTTGTACATCTGCACCGTACCGACTCGGCACGGCACGCATTTGCCGCAGCTCTCATCCATGCAGAATTCCATGAAGAACTTGGCTACGTCGACCATGCACGAGCGCTCGTCCATGATGATCAGGCCGCCGGACCCCATGATCGAGCCGAGCGCTTTCAGGCTTTCATAGTCGACCGGTGTATCGAGATGTTCCGCTGGGATACAGCCACCCGACGGGCCACCCGTCTGTGCCGCCTTGAATGCCAGTCCATCCGGGATGCCGCCGCCAATGTCATAGACGATCTCGCGCAGGGTGATGCCCATCGGAACTTCAATCAGACCGGTCGTCTCGACTTTGCCGGCCAGGGCAAAGATCTTCGTACCCTTGCTCTTGGCTGTGCCGATTGCGGCAAACCACCCGGCGCCATTCTGGAGGATAGGTGCAATACTGCCGAAGGTCTCGACGTTGTTGATCAACGTTGGCTTGCCCCATAGACCGCTCTGTGCAGGATAGGGCGGCCGTGGCACCGGCTGCCCGCGCATACCCATGATCGAGGCCATCAGCGCTGTCTCTTCGCCGCAGACGAAGGCGCCGGCGCCGATGCGCACGTCGACACGAAAATTGAAATTGCTGTCCAGTACCCGACTGCCGAGCAGCCCGCGCCGTTCTGCCGCGCGAATGGCGCGCTCCAGCCGCTTGGCTGCTACCGGGTACTCGCCGCGCACATAAAGGAATCCTTGGTCTGCCCCTACAGCGTAGCCGGCAATCGCCATGCCTTCGAGGACGCGGTGTGGGTCCGACTCCATGAGTGTACGGTCCATGTACGCCCCTGGGTCGCCTTCGTCGCCGTTGGCCACTACGTACTTCTTGTCGCCGTGCGATTTGCGCACCATGTCCCACTTGAGACCGGTAGGATAGCCAGCGCCGCCACGGCCGCGCAGCCCGCTGTCGATGATCTCACGGCAGACCTCCTCCGGCGTCATCTCGCGCAGCGCATAGGCCAGTGCCGCATAGCCATTGTGAGCGACATAATCTTCGAGCCGTTCAGGGTCGATAATGCCGCTATTGGCGAGGACAACCTTCTGCTGCTTGACAAAGAAGGGGAGGTCGGCAGGGAGCAGGTGCTTGGTCACATCGCCCTGCTGTTGGCAGTGATGCGCGACGATGGCGCGCGCCGCCTCTGGGGTGACGTGTTCGTAGATCGCATCCTCTGCATCACGCGCCTGCACGGTGACTATAGGGCCGCGGCTGCATGGCCCCATGCAGCCGGTAGAGACGGCCTGAACGTCGGTATCGAGATTGCCTTCCTGGACGGCAGCGTTGATTGCATCGTAGACGGCAGCGCCGCCAGAGGACAGACAGGGTGTGCTGGCACAACATAGGATGCGGCAGCGAAATGCCTGCTGGCGCTGAAGCTCGTGTTGCGCCATGTTCTCCAAATCGGCTCGGTTCATGGCTCTCTCCTCATTCCTCTCCGGCGCCCGCCGCGTTGCTGGCAGCACCGTTCCCGCCGTGCCGCGACGCGGCCCCCGATCTGCTCCCGACGATTCGTTCGCGCACCCGGATCAGGGTTGACTCTGGCGTTTCGCGCGGGAGTACTTCGCCGTCCAGCACCAGCACGGGTGCCAGCCCGCAAGACCCCAGGCA
>CAIRNL010000097.1 GCA_903879975.1 uncultured Chloroflexota bacterium
GTACTTCGAGCCGCAGTTCTTGGCTGAACTTGCGCTCAGCCGCTATCTCACGTAACTTATATCCCACGAGGCGATCTCCTAGCACTTTGAACTCGACACTCAAAGTATCTGCTAGTGATATCGCCTCGCTACTTATTTGAAAGGTCTTGGGTCTATATCCCCTCCTTTGAAGCTCAAACGGACGCGCTCAGGCACAAGCAAATCCATGTTGTGCCCGACGTCAATCTGCTGAATTTGGCAATGCTGCGCGAGGATCCCAATATCGAGATTCACAGGGCTATGAGCGGGCGTTACCAGTGCATCATGATGCAGGCGACGGAGCTGTCATTTACCGTTCTGCGCGTGCGTCAGGCCTTGAAACTTTGCATAGACCGCGTCGAACTCCAGCAGAAGGTTTTGCAGAATCTTGGGGCGATAGGCAGCGATCATCCTGTGGCCCCCAATAGCCCTTTTCGGGCCGATCTGCCCATTCCGGCACGCGACATCGCCCAGGCGCGCCGTTTGCTGGCCGATGCCGGGTATCCCAATGGGCTGACGTTGTCGTTGATTACGTCTGACGCTCGCCCCAGCATGGTTCTGCTGGCCCAGGCGATGCGCGACATGGCCGCCCCCGCAGGCGTTAGCATTGCGGTGATCCAGGTGCCCCCCGATGTGTATGAGGAGGAGTATGTGGGACGAGTGCCGTTTTATGTCAGCGATTGGGTATTCCGCCCCAGCATTGATGAAACGTTTACAATTCCCTTTCACTCACAGTCCCCCCAGAACGGCAGCAAATGGCAGAATGCTGATTTCGATGCCCTCATTGAAACAGCCCGTGGGGAAGGAAATGTTGAACGACGCCAGGCGCTCTATGCGGAGGCGCAGCGCATTCTCATGGAAGAGGGCGCGATGGTGATTCCCTACTTTGGTGAGGTGATGATGGCCAGCCACGGTGTGCAGAATCTGATCTGCCTGCCAACCGGCTACATTGACTTCTTCGGCGTAACGCTTGGTTGATCCTTTTGCCTGATCGGGGTCTGCCTGATCGGGGTCTGCCTGATCGGGGTGAGCGCGCCACCGGCGCGCCAGAGTTGCAGATGCGCCACCGGCGCGCTGGAGGAGCTGCTCATGCTTAGCTTGGTCGTTTTGTTGCGATTGTGGTGGCTGTGGCGATCTATGTGGATCGCCGATATTTCCGTCCTGCTGCATCCGATCATCAAAGCCCGGATGAGGGGACTGAGGGGACTTAGGCCTGCGGCGGGCGCGCCGGAGGCGCGGTATTTTGGGCAGCGCGAAGATGCGCAACAGCATGAACATGTGAAAGCGAGTGAATGATGGCTCTATTCGGTTTGGTGATCCTGCTGGTATTTTTTGTCTGGCTTGGCATTGTGGTGGATCGGCGGCTTGACGCGCAAAGGCGCGGCGAGGAGGCTGTCATGGAAATGCGCGTGCAGCGTTTCCGCGCTTAGGGCAGCCGCGTCTTTGTCGGTCAGCACGCGCTCCACCGCTGGTTGGCGCAGCTGCCGGACAAGTCGCTCCGCGCTATGCTTGAGCGGCTGCTGGAACTCTGCGCCGACCTGGGATTTTCTCTGGACTGGGTGCTGGAAAAGCAGATTGTTGAGGACGCGATGTTGGCTGCTCGGCTGGAGGATATCGTCGCCCAGTATGTGAAATCGTGCTACAATGCCTATATTAGCCAGGAGGACATCCGCTGTTTTGGGCCTGGCTGAGGTACAACGCCATGCCCTATGGCAAAGAGCAGCGGGCGCTGGCTGAACGTTTGCTTAGGCAATTGATTGACGTTGGCATCAGCCCGACGGCGGCCCAGAGCCTGCTGGTTGCGCTGTACACGGAGCGGGTTGCCTACATCCACCAAGCCGTGCGCGAAGCGTTGGAGAAAGAGCCGCGCGCGTTCCGCTCAGTCCTGAAGAACGTGCTTGCTACCCCTGTCGCGCCTGTGGCTGAAGGCTCGCCGCGGGCAGCGGCCTCCCCCAGAGCTGAAGGCTCGCCCAGGGCTGAAGCTGCGATGGCGAACGGGCGGGCGCGTCCGAGTTGATGGCTCCCTTTGCCCTGGGTGTCAATCAGGTGGGGGCTACCGTTGCGCGCGCAGGCGTGTTCATGATGGTTGATGATGGGTTTCGTGACGCGTTCTGTGATCTCACACCGAACTCACGTTCATTTCACACCATGTTGTTATGCTGGATTAATATTTCATGGCCTTGTTCCGGCGCTGTAAACGGTGTGTGGCGCATTGACATGGCTGGTTGATCGGCTTTCCTGCCATGTGAACAGGGCTCGCACTCAATACAACTCTCTAACACAGGGAGAAAAATTCCAGTGCCGCCCTGTGAGGTGGGGGAGTGCCAAAGCAATACCAAAGCGGAGGAGTCAAGTCATTGTGATTACATGTGCGCTGACAACGCTGATGGCAAGAGCGCAGCAAATTGAGAACCAGGGCATTTTCTTGGGTGGCCCACTCGAATACTTTGAGGTGGCTGGGCGTAAACTCATGATGTTACTGCTCAATGAGGGGCTGATGCCCGGTTCTAAGGTTTTGGATGTTGGGTGTGGCAGCCTACGTTGTGGCTACTGGCTCATCCATTTCTTGGATCAGAATTGTTATTATGGCATCGAACCAGATAAGGCGATGAGGGACGCAGGGCTGAATATCCTGCTGGAGCCTGGACTGGCAGAGATCAAACAGCCTCGATTTGATGAGAATGAACAATTTGATTTCGCCGTCTTCGGGCAGCAATTCGACTATATTGTTGCGCGTGCGATCTGGATTCACGCGTCGAAGGCGCAAATTCAGACGATGTTGGATGAGTTCGTCAACGTCTCGACCCCCTCTTCTACCTTTCTAGCTTCATATTTTCCGGCTACCCGAGACGAAGACGATTACCAGGGCGCCACTTGGATCGGCAGAAGCCGCGTCTCCAACCAACCAGCGTCCATACGCCATCGGTTTGACTGGATCAAAGCCGAGTGCGCGCGGAGGAAGTTGACCGTCGAGGAAATTGCAGAACAGGTATTCGACTTTGGTCATCACAATCAAATCTGGCTCCGCATCCGGCACATGACTGCGGGCGACTTAACTTACCCCAAGTTGCTACCTTGTGGATGAGTTGAAAACGCCATGGAGTTCCGTTACTGTTACAGGTCTACAAACCAAGACAGGGAACGGAGAACTCCATGGACACCAACATGATACTCGTATACTGCTTGTGCGACGACCTGCTGAAGTGGCAACATCACCGAGATGATGACCCGCAATGTGTGCTGAGTGACGCCGAGATCATGACCATTGCGATAGTAGCGGCAATGTACTTCAGCGGCAATCAAGCCATGACACGCCTGCTCTTGTACGAACAAGGCTATATCAAGGAGAGCATCAGCCGCAGTCGCCTCTGTCGTCGTCTCAAACGAGTGCAACACCAGTTCGTGACGCTGTTTCGCTTGTCGGGCGACAGCGCCAAAGAGCGCAACGAAGACAACCTCTATATCATTGACAGTCTACCGGTCGTGGTTTGCGACAATTACCGGATTCGTCGCTGCAGGCTCTATCGAGACGAGGCCTATCGCGGCTATCAAGCCAGCAAGAAGCGCTACTTCTATGGGCTCAAGATTCACCTGGTCGTCACCAAAGATGGGATCCCTGTCGAGTTCTTCTTGTCGCCTGGTGCCTTCAGCGATACTTCTGCGCTCGACCCGTTTGACTTCGACCTTCCCCCTCACTCCTGGGTTGTCGGTGACAAAGCCTATAACGTCTACCACACCGAAGTTCAACCACGTCTACCCGCTCGAAGGCAGCGGAGCAGACGCCTACCGTTGGGTAGAGCCTTCAAGCCAGGTGGTCATACCCTACACCCAGCTCAAAGAGCGTGCGATCATTGCGCACCGCCTCACCGCCGGACCGGACGGCACGCCCCTGCGCACGCTCACCATCGATTCAGAGGGCGTCACGGCGGAGTTTCAGCTGAAGAGCGGTGCTCTGGGACGCCTGTACCGCTACATCCTCCCCACGGATGGAAACGCGCTGCAGGCATCCTACACGATCAGCCCGCTCAAAGAGGGCCTGGCCAACGATAGCCGCAACTTATAGGGCTTGTCAAGCGATATGTGCGCGGATCGTCAGACTGTCCAACCGTCACAAACTGCGGAGTTGTACTTTTACAGCTCCTACACGCAGAGAACGAACGACGGTGAAACGAAAACCAGCGGTTGGCGGAAGAATTGGTGGCGGCGCGGGAGTCACTGCGTCAGGTGAACCGCTCAGAGCCCCGACCGTATACAAAATAGCACAGATGAATATGCGTGTGAAGCGCTCCGGCGGGGTGGCTGAGATGGCTGAGGTGGCTGTGTTGCCGATGTCAGTTGCCGGAGTCGAACCGGTCACGATATAATTTGGATCAGCGACAGGAACGGGATGGCGGCAACGCGGACCGTGCAAAGGATACCGTAGATGCTCCACCAAACTACGATA
>CAIRNL010000098.1 GCA_903879975.1 uncultured Chloroflexota bacterium
GCGCAAGGTGCGCTGGTCCCAGGAGCTTTATCTGGTCGAGCAGAAGCTGCAACTGGCGAAAGACAGCCCGCCTGCACTCCTCCAACAGCTCAAAACTGACATCGAGGCCATCATCAATGCCAATCCCTACACAGCGGAGCCAGTGGTTCTGCTTAGTGGTTTCACCGATTTTGCCCTGGAAATAGAGTACTGCTACATCATTGCACCCTGGCAGGCAGAGGATGAAACGGTTTTCGGCGAGCCGTACCGAAAGGTTTTCGCAGCGAAGTCCGAAATCAATTTTCAAGTTTTGACCAAAATCCACGAAAGCGGCCTGCGCCAGACGGGACTGCAGCTCAACGCCGAGGCGATGCTGCCCACTCGCCTGTGGAGCTCGGCGCGTCAGGTGCGCTCTTGAATCTGCTGGGGGGAGGCTGCTCCTTCCCACGAGCTGCGATAGTCCAGATAGTGCGCGATCAGCATCTCGACTTGCGCGGCAGACGATGTCTGCACCAAAGCGCGGCGCAGTTCCGATGCACCAGGCAGGTTGCGCGCGTACCAGCCCAGATGCTTGCGCATGCCCAGGAAGCGCTGCGGCCGATTGTGGCTGAGGGTCGCGGCATGGAGCCAGGCGTGCTCGACCGCAATGCGCAGCAGGCGGTAGGGATCGGCGGCCAGGGCTGCCGCCGACCCACCAGGGCAAAAGACGAAAGGATTGCCGTAGCTTGCCCGCCCGATGAGCGCGCCGGCCAGGCGGTAGTCGGCCACCCGCTGCAGCGCATCTTCCAGCGAGCGCGCATCGCCGTTGCCCAATAACGGCACCCCTGCCTGGCGCGCCAGGTCGGCTGCACGGGCGATCGCATCCCAGTCTGCCGTGCCGGAGTAGCCCTGGCGGAGCGTGCGTCCATGCAGGGCAATGGCCGCCGGTTCGCTCTCCAGGAGATGCGAGATCCAGCTATCGACCGCCGGCTCATCGTAGCCGATGCGCGTCTTGACGCTGACGGGAACCGGACGCGGCTGACGGTAGCGCGCCGGCAGTTGCGCCTGAAATGTCTCCACCTGCGTCACCAGATGCAGCGGCACGTCGGGGTCATCACGCACCGTGGCGCCCGCCTGCCACTGGCGCACACCGGCCTGTGCCGCCCGCACGATCGCCTGCGCCAGCTGCGGGGTGCGGATCAGTCCGGCGCCAGCCCCGCGCTGTGCGATGTTGGGTGCTGGGCAGCCCATGTTGATGTCGATTCCGTCGAATCCAAGCTGGCAGAGCATGACCGCCATGCGCCGGAAGAGATCGGGGATATGGCCGAACACCTGCGCCAGGATCGGGCGTTGGCTCTCGTCATAGAAAAAATCTTTGAGCAGTGCCTGGTCGCCGACCGCCAGCCGATCGGCTGCCGTGAACTCCGTATAGATCAGCTGGGGCGCGCCATACTTCTTCTGAATGTGGCGGAAGGCATGGTCGCCCACGCCATCCATGGGCGCAAGGCCGACAAGCGGGCGGGGCAGCGTATCCCAAAATGTTGTCGTCTTCATTCGAACAATCGCAGTCACACTCCCTGGCCAGGTCAATTTTGCGGCGCCATCTTACCATACGCGCCGCTGCGCCGGCAACGAGGGGCGCCGGAAGTCGAACGTCGTCTCAAGGCAGCTTGTCGCCGCACGGCGATTTCGGGCGAAGCACGGCGATTCTGTATAATGGCGGTCAACTGAGCCACTGGGCAGGCTCTGCTGCGAGGAAGGATGCGACCCGTGACAATTTCGTTGACTGCTGTTGTCGAGACAATCCGGAGCGAACTCACGACACTCAATACGCTGCGCGACGCCACGCTGGCGCGCAGCCGCTCGCTGACTCGGTCATGTGCCCACAGCATTCGCGCCATTCACCGCCACGAGTGGGCGGAGGCAGACGAGCTGCTGGCCCAGGCGCGCGCCGAAGCGCGCGACATGGTCGAGGCCATTGCGAGCCAGCCTACCCTCTACCATGCGGGCTATACGCAAGATGCCTTGAAAGAGCTGGTCGAAGCACACCTGGTCAGCGCCGTGGCGCGCAGCCTGCCGCTCCCTATGCCCGAGGAGCTGTACGTCACCGGCGCCACCTACCTGCGCGGCATGAGCGAGGCTGCCACCGAAATGCGCCGTTTCGTACTCGACCTCATGCGCCGCGGCCAGGTGATCGAGGCTGAGGACTACCTGGAGTTCATGGACGAAGTCTACAGCCATCTCGTGACGGTCGATTTCCCCGACGCTGTGACCGACGGCCTGCGCCGCCACACCGACGTGCTGCGCGGCGTGCTTGAGCGCACGCGCGGCGATCTGACCCTGGCCATCCGCCAGGACCAGATGCGCGCAGCCCTGCTCGGCTTCGAGCGCAATCTCGACCGCAACCTCGGCACCAATTTTGCGGCCACAGATCACGGGATCCAGCCTGCCGCCGACGACGAAGGCCAGGAACTGTATGGCTAAGGATCGCTCGCTCGTCCGTGCCAGCGACATCGGCATATGGGCCTTCTGCCAGCGCGCCTGGTGGCTCGCCCAGGTCAAGGAAGTTGCACATCAGGATCCGGCTCGCCTGCAGCGGGGCACAGAGGCGCACGCCGCCCACGGCTGGAGCGTCCGCCAGGCGCAGAGGCTCCAGCACATCGGGTGGATTCTCCTGGCGGCTGCAGCCCTCTTGCTGCTGGCTGCACTCGTCGCCCAGTGGCTGGCCTAATCCCATGATCTCCTCGGCTTCACGCACGGTCGCCCCAATGCCGGAGACAGCGCCCGCCTCGACCGCGGCGCTAGAACGGTCGGCACTGGTCCAGGCCGCAATCGAGGCGCTGATCATCGCTACGCAACGCCAGGGCGAGGAGGGGCACCCTGCTGCGCTCGAACGCGCAGTCTTCCGGCCAGACTCCTGGCTGATCCAGAAATGCTGGGAGACACTGGCCGACGCCGGCGCACTGTCTGCTGCGCTGGCTGTGGCGCGGATGGCCGCCAC
>CAIRNL010000099.1 GCA_903879975.1 uncultured Chloroflexota bacterium
CACCAAGCACGTGCCGCCCCGGTTGTTCACTGCCCAGGGTCAGCCCACTGCGTTGAACCGAGAATTCAAGACTGCAGCCTAGCGTGAAGGCCGACAGAAACCAGGACTTTGCCAGTTCGCCCTCTCGACAGCAGCGGTGCCCGAAAATCCCACTTGCTAAATCCCACCACTGCAGCAGCGGTGCCCATCGCGCCTGAATGTCCTTGCTATCCTTCCAGTACAACAGCAGGCGGGCATGTTACTCTTCATCGACCTGGCGATCGTAGCGATACCTTGGCTATGCGTATAGGCGCAGTGCAGCGATGATCTTCTGATCCGTCACCGGGAAGGGGAACTGATCGAGTTTGGCAAGCTCCACCCAACGCCAGTCTGTGCAGCCGATCGCCTGGGGTGTGCCGGCTCGATAGCGGGCGTGAAAGGCGTGCAGCGTGATGCGGAAATGCGTGTAGGCATGCTTGACTGTTGTCAACAGGTCGCCGGCCTCGATCTCGATGGCCAATTCTTCGTCGATCTCACGCCGCAGACAGGCCGGCAGATCTACATCCTCGGGATCTCGCTTGCCACCAGGAAACTCCCAAAGCCCGCCCAGCATGCCGTCAGCCGGCCGCTGGGCGATCAGCACAGACGAGTGATAGGGCTCCCCCTGCCAGATGATGCCAGCAGCGACGTCGTAGTGGGGCGTCTGCTTGCGCGGCGGCATGACGGGGCGCTCGGCCTGGGTACCGGCTGCGGCGGAGCGGCAGTGAACGGCTAGCGGGCACAGCAGGCAGCGTGGATTTTGCGGCGTGCAGAGCATGGCACCCAGTTCCATCAACGCTTCATTGCTGATGCCTGCCTGTCCGGCCGGCGCCGCTTCGACCAGCGCCAACGCCAGCGCCCACAAATCCCGCAGCACAGCAGGATCGTTGATGGGACGATCGATGTCGAACAACCGTGTCAGCACGCGCTTGACGTTGCCGTCCAGAATGGGCTCTGCCTGCGCATAGGCCAGGCTCAGGATCGCCCCGGCTGTGTACGCGCCGATGCCAGGCAGATCCAGGATGGCAGCGCGCGTGGCAGGCAACTGGCCACCGTAATCCGCCATGACACGCTGTGCGGCCTTGTGCAGGTTGCGGGCGCGGGCATAGTACCCCAACCCTTCCCACTCTTTGAGGACGTCGTGCAGGTCGGCTGTGGCCAGGGCGTCTAGATTGGGAAACCGTGCCATCCAACGTTCGAAGTAGGTGACGACCGTTTCGACGCGCGTCTGTTGCAGCATGATTTCGCTGATCCAGACGCGGTAGGCGTCGCGCTCTCCAGCCGGCGCATCGCGCCAAGGAAGCGAGCGCTGATGGAGTGCATGCCACTCGATCAGACGAACGGCCAGAGCAGTAAAATCAGGGGCGGGCATTGGATGCAGGCAGGGATACAGCAGGCCGATGTAGGGGCACGTGCCCCATTACTGTGGCGTGCCCAACGGCATAAAGAAACACTGCCCCAAGAGGGTCATCGCAAAGAGTACGATGATGAAGATCCACATCCAATTCGAGAAGCCACTCATTCCGCCCTTTTTCTTGGGGGGCTTGGGCTTGGGCAGCGGCGTCTGACAACGCCAGCACACTTCTTTGTCTTCTGGATTCCAGGTGTTGCAATTTGGGCAGTTCATGGCTTTCCCTCACATCATTGACTGTCGCTATCGTAGCACAGGCCTGCTCGAGTTGCGAAACATCTCCTGTGGTTTTGCTGCCATCTATCCTGACCTGAGTTGTTTGACGATGCTGCGCCTATCCGCCGCTGTCTTCGTCGCTTTGGTGTCATCATGACAGCCCTGTGTGAAGAACCCGTGAAGAAGTTGTAGGGAAAGCAGGTGGCCTTCCAGAGCGGCCGTTCGACAAACGGCCAGCCTGTGTGCTATCTTTCGGCCATGGCCCACGTCAATTTGCTCGATCAACCGGATGTCCGCCGCAGGCTGGATCAGTGTATTCACTGTGGCTTGTGCCTGCCTGCGTGCCCGACCTATTCTGTAGTGCACCTGGAGATGGACAGCCCGCGCGGGCGCATTGCGCTCATGCGCGCAGCAGCCGATGGGCGCATCGCGCTGGAAGGTGCTTTTGAGGAGCACATTGACCTTTGCCTGGGTTGTCGCGCGTGTGAAAGTGCCTGCCCGTCAGGCGTGCAGTACGGTCTGCTGCTCGAAACGGCCAAGGCTGCGCTGAGCGCAGAAGTTCGCACAAGTCACTCCTCGTCCCCGGCCCCCCGTCCCTCCCATGCAATCCAGGCGTTCGGGCTGCGCCAGTTGTTGCCCCACCGCAGGCGGCTGCGGCTGCTGGCACGCGGGCTGAGCATTTATCAACGACTGGGGCTGGCAAAGCTGGTGCAACGTATGCTGCCCAAGCTTTCGTCTGCGCTGACGACGATGGAAAGTATGGTGCCGCCCGTCGATCTCAACTACCTCGATGAGTCACAGCCGGCTCCTGCCATCGGACTCCGACGCGGCAAGGTCGCTTTTTTCGCTGGCTGCGTGCAGGATGCGTTTCTGGCCGGTGTCAACCGTGCTACAGTGCGGGTCCTGCAGCGCAACGGCTATGAGGTGCACTTTCCTCAAGAGCAGACCTGCTGCAGCGCAGCTGCCCTGCACAGCGGCGACACAGCGTTTGCGCGCGCGCTGGCGCGGCGCAACCTCGACGCCTTTGCCGGCGACGACTGGGTGGCCCTCATCAACAACGCCGGCGGCTGCGGCGCAGCGCTGAAAGGATACGATCATCTGCTGGCCGACGATCCCTTGTATGCGACGCGCGCACGTGCCTTTGTCGCCAACGTCAAGGACATCAGTGAATTCCTGGCCGACCACTTGCACAACCCGCCTACTGGCTATGTGCAGGCGCGTGTTACCTATCTCGACTCCTGCCACCTGCGCCATGGGCAGAAGGTCAGCACGCAGCCGCGTGCGCTGCTGCGTGCAATTCCCGGCGTACAACTGATCGAAGGAACTCAGCCGGACATGTGCTGCGGCAGCGCCGGCATCTACAACCTGGTGCAGCCGGAGATGGCGAACCAAGTACTCGACAACAAGCTGGCCGATGTACGCTCCACCGGCGCTGGCATCATCGCCACGGCCAACACAGGCTGCTATATGCAGATGGTGTACGGCGTCAAGCGTGGCAGGATCAACGCTCGGGTCATGCACATTATCGAATTGCTGGAACGATCCTATGCAAATGCAGGCTGACTTTCTCGCCGATCTGCGCACGCAACTCAACGGCGACGCGCAGGTACAGGCTGCGTGGCTGGCCGGCAGCTTCGGTTGCGGCAACGCAGATCGCTACTCCGACATCGACCTGCACCTGCTGCTCGACGATATCGAAACCTTCCGCAACCGCGCGCAGGCGTGGCTGGAATCGCTGCGCCCACTGGTGCTCTACAGGCTACTCTTCGACGGCCGGATGATCAACGCCCTCACCGACGAGGGTCTGCGCATCGACATTTGGCTGCACGACGAAGCGCCGCCGCTCGATCCGGCCGCAGTCGACGTGCAGCTCGACCGCGGCGGTGTGCTACGCCTGGAGACGCTACCGGCCACAGCACCCGCCCCAGCGCAGATAGCCGGCACCTTGCTCGCCCAGATGGAGGAGTTCTGGCGCTGTATCGCACTGCTGCCCACGGTCATCGGCCGCCGTGAATTGCTCGTAGCATTCACAGGCCTGAATATGGAACTGGGCCTTGTCACCGAGATTCTGATGGCAGGATATGGCGTGCAACGCGAGCGCGGTGTCAAGATTCTCAACCCTTACCTGGGCGACACGCGCTGCGCCGAACTGGAGGCGGCGCTGCAATTGAACGGGCTGACCGTGGAAAGTCTGGTCATCGCGAACAGGGCGCTGGCCGAGATCGTGCGTACCCAGGGGCCGCTTATTGCGCGCCGTCATGGGTTTGTCTATCCGGCCACCTTGGAGAAGGCAGTGTTGCGCTATGTCGCCCACGAGTTGCACAACCTCCCGTGGGAGGAGTAGAACGCCAATGAAATGGGTAGGCGTAGATCGAAACGAATTTGCCCCGCACCAACTTGTCACCGATCCAGCGGAACTGGTCACCTTCGAGGTCGACGCCGGATTCGACCGTGGCAAGCCGGATGCAGTCTTCTACCCGGAATCCGCTGCCGATGTGAGCAGGATCGTACAGTGGGCAGTCGACAACGGGCAGCCCGTTGTCGCGCGCGGGGCAGGGACGGGCTTGTCGGGCGGTGCAGTGGCCGAGCGCGGCGGTATCATCGTCGAGTTTGCACGCATGAGGCGTATCGTAGAACTCCACCGCGTGGGGCGCAACGGCCTGGTTCAGACGGGCGTCGTCAATCTCACGCTCGATGCGGCGGCCAGGCAACTGGGTTTCTATTACCCGCCCGACCCGTCGAGCGGACGATCGTCGGTCATCGGCGGCAATCTCGGCGAAAATGCCGGCGGGCCGCACTGCTTCAAGTATGGCGTCACGACGAACTACATCACCGGTGTCGAGGCAGTGCTGGCCGATGGCCACATCATTCGTACCGGCGGACAAGCCTACGATTACCCTGAGCTGGACCTGACGGGACTCATCGTCGGCAGCGAGGGCACGCTGGCGCTGGTCACCGAAGCGGCGATCCGGCTCATCCGCAACCCGCCGGCTGTCAAGACCCTGATGGTTTCCTTCCCTTCCGACGAGGTAGCGGGCGCCGCTGTCTCGGCTATCATTGCGGCTGGATTGGTACCGGCCACGCTGGAGATGATGGACCAGAAGGTCATGGGGATGATCGAGGCGTACGTCCAGGTTGGCCTGCCGGTCGAGGCCCAGGCTGCGCTGATCGTCGAGGTAGATGGTTACGCGGAGAGCCTCGACAGCCAGGTCGAGGAGATTGTTGGCATTCTCGCCGCACACGGTGGCTACGATCTGCGCATCGCCCGGAGCGAAGAGGAGCGGCAGGGCATCTGGTACGGGCGCAAGAGTGCCGCTGGCGCGTTCTCGCGGCTGGCGCCGGCCTTCTATCTCGTCGATGTCACGGTACCGCGTTCCCATTTGGCCGAGGCGCTGCGCGAGATCGGGGAAGTGCTGGCGCGCTATAAGCTGGAGACAGGGCACGTCTTTCACGCAGGCGACGGCAACCTGCACCCCTGCATCCTCTGCGATCCCAGAGATGCCGAGCAGATGGAGCGTGTCTTTGCCGCCACGCACGAGATCGTGGCAATCTGCATCGCCAAGGACGGCAGCATTACCGGCGAGCATGGCGTTGGCATCGAGAAACGCGCTCATATGCCAGCTATGTACAGTGCGGCTGAACTGGCGGCCATGCGCGACATCAAATTGGCCTTCGACCCTGCTGGCCTGCTCAATCCTGGCAAAGTGTTGCCCGACGAGTTGCCGCTTGTCGAGTACGCGATGCCTGCACCCATCAATGGCGATGTACTGGCGCCCGATTCGGCTGAGGAAGCGGCTGCCCTGCTGGCCGGCTGTGCTGCCGCAGGATATACGGTGCGGATTGCCTCCTCTGTAGAGCGATTTGGCAAATCGCCCTACAAGGGTGAGGCCGACAAGGTACTCTCCACACACCCCTTCGGCGACGTGCGTGTCTTTGCGCCGGACGACCTCTACGTGACCGTCGGCGCGGCAATTCCGTTCGCTGAGTTGGCTGACTTCCTGGCCGGGCATGGCTTGCAGGCACCGTTGGCCTCACCCTGGCTGGACGCCACCGTGGGTGGCCTGCTGGCCGCTAACGTCAACGGCCCGCTGCGTATGCGCTACGGCGGCTGGCGCGACAATGTGCTTGCTGTCACGGCTGCACTGGCCGATGGCCGCGTGATCCGTGCTGGGCGACCGGTCGTCAAGAACGTAGCTGGCTACGACCTGGCCAAGCTCTTCGTTGGCTCGCAGGGGATGCTGGGCATGATCGCCGATGTCACACTCAAGCTGACGCCGCTGCCGCGCCTCCGTTCCACCTTCCAGGTACCGGTCGACGGCGTACTGCAAGGCATCCAGTGGGCTCAGGCGACTGCGGCCCACTGGCTCATGACCGCCGGCGTGGTCGTGCACCGGGACACGGCGGGAGAATACCGCCTGACTTTTACGCTGGAGGGGCTGCCAGAAGATGTGCGCGCCGAATCTGCCGAGATGATGGCAGCGCTGCGCAAGGCTGGCGCCCGCTCCATAGAGCAGGACAGCGCGGCTACGGCCACGCTGCTTTGGCGCCGGCACCTTCTTGCCGCAGAGGGCGGCCTGCTCGTGCGCGCCGGCGTGCCGCCGCAGTATCTGGCTCTTTACTGGCAGATGCTGGCAGAGGATACACGCGCAGCAGGCGCATGCTTCGTCGACGTAGCGGCAGGCCTGATCTACCTGCACAGATCGGCTGAAGATGGGGCGTCCATACAGCGTTGGGTGGAGCAGGTGCGCCAGCCGGCGCTGGCGTTACGCGGCTATGCACTCGTCCAGGATGGGCCAGAGACCGTGTTAACCCAGATGGACCGGCGGGGCTATCGAACCACAGCAACCGCAATTGCAGAAGCGATCCGGCAGCGGTGGGACCCGAAACGCGTCTTCGCCGCATAAATCATCTGCATTCTTGATGGTCCATCTGCGCTTTCTCTATCGCTACACCGACTCTGACCAGCAACGCCACTGCTCCCACAGGGACCATAGAGTGGGGGTGTCGGCATGCTTCCGTCTCCTTCCGATCCTAGATCACGGGATGGCGCGTCCGTCTGGATTCATCTCCAGCAGATAGTGCCATTCACCGGCCAGATTCACGCAGTCGCTGATGACATAGCCGGCCGCAAAGGCCTGTTCCAGGTGATGGCGCATGAAAAGCCGCCAGGCCATGCCCAGCGCTGTATCGCTGCGGCGGATGGCAGCGATGTCGTCGGGAATGGGCAGTGCCAGTGGGCGACCATTGAGTGGCGGTTCCCCATCGGTGG
>CAIRNL010000100.1 GCA_903879975.1 uncultured Chloroflexota bacterium
GATCTGGTGTGGGAGATGCAGGGCGAACTGGGATCCAGCCACGCCTATGAATTCGGCGGCGATTACAGGCCGTCACCGCACTTCAGTCAGGGCACGCTCGGCGCCGAGATGACGTGGGATGCCGAGGCGGGCGGTTACCGTGTCCGTCATATTGTCGAGGGCGACCCCTGGAACCCGGAGGGTACGTCGCCCCTGGCTGTGCCAGGCGTCGACGTACAGGAAGGGGACATCCTGCTGGCCATCAACGGCCAGCGACTGGATGCCGATACTGGGCCGGCGCAACTCCTCGTCAACCAGGCAGGGGAAGAGGTGCTGCTGACGTTGGCGCCGCGGCCGTCTGCCCCAGACGCCGCACAGCAGGAAGGCACACCGGCCAACGACAGCAGCGAGGAGAAGGGGCCAACCAAGCCGAAATACTATGTTGCGGTCGTCAAGGCGATTCACAGCGACGAGGAAGCGCGCTACCGTGCCTGGGTCGACGCCAATCGTCGTGCCGTGCACGATGCATCCGGTGGGCGGATCGGCTACCTGCATATTCCTGACATGGGTCCGCACGGCTACGCAGAGTTTCACCGCGGCTTTCTGGCCGAAGTCATGCGCGATGGCCTGGTGGTCGACGTGCGCTACAACGGCGGCGGCCACGTCAGCCAGCTGATCCTGGAGAAGCTGGCGCGACGTCGTATCGGCTACGACGCCGCACGGTGGAGCGGCATGACCCCTTACCCCGTCGAATCGGTGGCAGGCCCGCTGGTTGCCTTGACCAACGAGCTGGCAGGCAGCGACGGTGACATCTTCTGTCATAGCTTCAAGCTGCTCAAGCTGGGGCCACTGGTCGGCAAGCGCACGTGGGGCGGCGTCATCGGTATCTCGCCGCGCCACCCCCTGGTGGATGGTACGATCACCACGCAGCCCGAGTACAGCTTTTGGTTCGAGGATGTGGGGTGGAACGTAGAGAATTATGGCACCGACCCCGATGTCGAGGTGGATTTTGCGCCGCAGGATTACGTCGCCGGGCGCGATCCGCAGCTGGAGCGGGCCATCGCCGAGGCACTGCGCCTACTGGCCGAACGTCCCACCGTCATGCCCGATGTGGCAACGCGCCCAAGCCGTGCCTTGCCGCGCCTGCCGTCGCGCAGCTGATCGTCTGCGCTCCCCCAGCTTGTCTGGGGACGTCGCACAGGGCATCTGCAGGCTGCTGAAACGAATTTTGCGCCGACCCTTGATACGTGGTTCTCTGCATGCCATCGCCGCCCGCAGAGAGACTTACGCTGAATCCAGGTTTGCGAACCTTTGAAAAACGTTCTATAATTTCAAACACGGTTACGAAGCTTTCGAAATGGTTGGTTTGAAGCGTACCCGCGTGAAGCATCCTTGTTTTCCCGACGCAGATCGAACTGCCAGGTTGGCTGGCGCTGGTGGTGTGCTTGGAAGAATGAGCGTGTAGAAATTTCCATATCTGGAAAACTACGCTGTATTCCGAGCAGCGCCTGACCCGAGTTGTATGCTGCTCCTTGTCTGCAAGGGTTTGCATAGATTGTTTGAGTTCTGAGCCTTAGCTACAAGATCTACCAAAAGGAGAGTCGTATGCGCAACAAGCGAATGCTCTTGTTGTCTTTGCTGATCATCGGTACGATGGTGCTGGCGGCTTGTGGCGGCGGACAGCCGGCCGCAGCGCCGGCGGCCCCTGCCGCCGAAGAGGCTGCCCCAACGGAGGCCCCTGCTGCTGAAGAGGCCCCTGCTGAGGAGGCCCCTGCTGAGGAGGCTGCGCCAACAGAAGCCCCTGCTGAAGAAGCAGCCCCTGCAAATGGTGACTGTTCCGCCACGTTGACCGTCTGGGCAGACGAGCAGCGCGCGCCGGTCCTGCTCCCGCTCGGTGACAAATTCCAGGCCGACACCGGCGTGTGCCTGGAACTCGTCCAGAAACAGTTCGGCGCAATCCGTGATGATCTCAAAGTGGCCGGCCCGGCTGGCGAAGGCCCCGACATTCTGATCGGCGCCCACGACTGGATCGGCGAACTCGTCAACAGCGGCCTGCTGGCCGAGGTTTCCCTGGGCGGCAAGGATGCCAGCTTTGCCGCAGAAGGCGTCGCAGCCTGTAACTACGATAGCAAGCTCTACTGTCTGCCGTATGCAGTCGAGAATGTGGCTTTCTTTATCAACTCCGATCTCGTCGCGGAGGCTCCAGCCACGTGGGATGATGTGAAGACACTCTCACAGGAGATCAAAGATGGTGGCACCAAGTACGGCTACTTGATCCAGGAGAACGATCCGTATCACTTCTATCCGATCCAGACGGCCTTTGGTGGCTACGTCTTCGGGAAGGATGCAAACGGGAACTGGGATCCGAGCAACGTCGGCATCGGCGGCGAAGGCACGGTGGCCGCGTTCTCGTGGCTCGACAGCATGTATGCCGATGGCATCCTAGACCGTGGCGCAGCCATCAACTATGACCTCATGAGCGCCGCCTTCCAGAATGGCGATGCGGCTATGATCATCGGCGGCCCGTGGATGCTCGATGGCTTCCGCAGTGCCGGTGTGCCGTACAAGGTTGTAGCGCTGCCCGCAGGCCCGGCTGGCCAGTCCAAGCCGTTCCTGGGTGTGCAGGGCTTCATGATCAGCGCATTCAGCAAGCAGCCGCTGCTGGCCCAGACCTTCCTGCAGGAGTATGTTGCAACGGATGAGGTCATGAGCGCGTTCGTCGCAGCCAACCCGCGCCCATCGGCATGGACCGCCGCCAATGCCAACCTGGACGACGATCTGAAGGCCTTTGGCACTGCTGGCCTGGGCAGCGATGCCATGCCGAATATCCCGCAGATGTCGGCCGTCTGGTCGTCGTGGGGCACCGCCATGCAGCTTGTCAGCCAGGGCAAGCAGACGCCGGCAGAGGCTGCTGCCGAAGCCCAGACGCAGATCGAGACAGCGATCGCCGGAAACTAGCCGCAAGGCTATTCTGAATGGCCGCCACAGCGCAAAAAAGTCCGGGGGGCGCACAAGCGCCCTCCGGTACCGATACCCAACCGAACAGCATCGCCGGGTGGATTGTCCGTTTGACCGCCCTGGCGATCATCGACGCCTTTGCCATCTGGCTCATCTACCTGATGGTGGATGATGGCGTCTGGCAACTCGCTATCGTTCTCGCTATTGTAACGATTGCTATCAACGTCATTTTTTTGCGTCCCCAATTCTACCCATTGCGGTGGGTGTCGCCTGGGTTGGCGCTGATGATTATCTTCGTCGCTTACCCCATTTTCTTCACGATCTATATCTCGTTCACCAATTATGGCGACGGCCATCTCCTGACCAAACAACAGACGATCGAGCAGTTTGAGAACCAGGTCTATCTGCCTGAAGATGCTGAGATCTACAACTACGTAGCTTACAAAGATGCCGAAGGCAATTACATGCTGTGGCTGACCCCACGCAGCGATGGGCAGGCAATTACAGTGACGCCCGGCAGTGAGCCTACACCCCGTGAGGGTGAGCCACCTGATACGCTGGATGGCTACTCCAGAATCCCACAAAATCGCATCTTTGGTGAGCTGACGGCACTATCGGCGTTGCGCTTTGGAACGGAGGATGACTCCTTCCAGGTCAGCCAGCAGCAGTTCGGTGTGGCAGCCAAGTTTGAGCCCCTCTATGTCTACGACTCACAGACAGATACGCTGACCAACCAGCAGTCCGGAATCGCCTACTCGCCAGTCAACGGTACGTGGACGGCCGCAGATGGGATGACGATGCAGCCAGGGTTCATGGTGACGATTGGTTCACACAATTATACGCGCCTTTTCACCGATCCTGCGCTGCGCCAGCCTTTCCTTGCTGTCTTCATCTGGACCGTGGCATTCGCCCTGCTGACCGTAATCATTACGTTTGCCCTGGGCACTTTTCTCGCGATCGTCTTCGACGTGCCAGAAATGCCCTTCCGCCGTGTGCTGCGCTCTCTGCTGCTCATCCCCTATGCGATTCCTGCCTTCGTGAGTGTCCCAGTCTGGGTGGGACTGCTCAATCCGGAGTTCGGTATCGTCAGCCAGTCGATCAAGGCTGTGACTGGCGGCTGGGCGCCAGCTTGGTTTGCCGATCCGTTCTGGGCCAGGGTGGGGATTCTCCTGATTCAGCTCTGGCTGGGTATGCCTTATATGTTTATCATCGTGACAGGGGCGCTGCAGTCGCTGCCGACCGATGTCTATGAAGCGGCTGATCTGGATGGGGCAAACCCCTGGCACAAATTCCAGAGCATCACGTTGCCGCTGCTCCTCATCACCGTTGGCCCGTTGTTGGTGGCCTCTTTCGCTTATAACTTCAACAATTTCACAGTGATCCAGCTCTACAATAACGGCGGCCCCCCGATGATCGGTACGGCATCGCCAGTTGGGCACACAGACATCCTGGCGACGTATACCTACCGCATTGCATTTGCCAGCGGACGTGGCGCCGATCAAGGCTATGCCGCCGCGATCACGGTGATCATCTTCCTGATCTTGGTCGTGATCACCTTCTTCCAGTTCCGCTACACCAACATGCTGGAGGAGAGAGGCGAAAATGTCTAAAGCCGGCAGATACACGACTTCCGTTGGCTCCATGCGACGCGGCAAGATGATCACGCTCGTCTTCCGCATCGCGCTGGCGATCATCACGTTAATCTTCGC
>CAIRNL010000101.1 GCA_903879975.1 uncultured Chloroflexota bacterium
ATAATCATGCAACGACAATGACGGAGACCACAAGTTGGCGTTCCGCTACAGCAGAGAGCTGCCGGACGGTGTGAGGCAGCAGGCGCCGCCAATTTAGCACCTCCTGAGTCCTCGGCAGGCAATGGCTGGGCGGAACCCACCGTTAACGGGCAATGAGGCGGTACAGCGCACGACGTGCTGTCCGTAAATTCAGGTGGCATCACGAGTCCCTTCGTCCCGATTCAGGCGAAGGGATTTTTGATTGGGAAAAAAGAAATCACACAGAATTGCCAAAACCACGGGAGGAGACAATGCTTGACATTCGATGGATGCGAGACAACCGAGACGCGTTGGCAGAAGCCATGGGCAAACTCAGCGCTGCAGACGCGCCATGGGAACAGGCGCTGGAGTTGGATCAGCGACGGCGCCAGATTCTCACGAGCGTGGAGGCGTTACGCGCCGAGGTCAACACCGGCTCACGCAACATTGGCACGCTCTTCCGCGCGAAGCAGATGGAAGAGGCCAACGCACTCAAGGCGCAAATGGTCGATCTCGGCGCCGAGATCGACCGCCTCGACAGTGAGCTGCGCGTCGTCGACGCTGCGCTCCAGGATGCTATGCTGCGCATTCCCAACATCCCGGAGCCGGATGTGCCAGTGGCACCTGACGACAGCGGCAACGTCGTCCTCAAGGAATGGGGTACAATGCCAACCTTCGACTTCACGCCGCTGGCGCACTGGGATCTGGGGCCGAAGCTGGGCATTATTGACTTCGAGCGCGGGGTCAAGCTTGCTGGCAGCCGCTTCTACCTGCTCAAGGGCGCAGGTGCCCGCTTACAGCGTGCGCTCATCGATTTCTTTACCGACGTCCATGTACAAGACCACGGCTATGAAGAAATCTATCCACCCTTCATGGTGCGCAGTGATGTCATGGTCGGCACAGGCAATCTGCCCAAGTTCGGTGACGTGCTCTACCGCGATGCCGAGGAGGATTTCTGGTTCATCCCAACCGCCGAAGTGCCGGTGACCAACATCTACCGGGACGAGATCATTGAACCGGGCCAGCTGCCGATCTATTATGTCGCCAACACGCCCTGCTTCCGCCGCGAGAAGGTGTCGGCCGGCAAAGATGTGCGTGGCATCAAACGGGTCCACCAATTTCAGAAAGTCGAAATGGTCAAGTTTGTCGAGCCGGGCACAGGGCGAGACGAGTTGGAGTCCCTGACGCGCAACGCCGAAGAACTGTGCGAGCGGCTGGGATTGCCCTATCGCCGCATCGCCATCGCCACAGGCGATCTCTCCTTCGTAGCCGCCGTCAAGTACGACATCGAAGTGTGGGCGGCTGGCTCACAGGAATGGCTGGAGTGCAGCTCCTGCTCCTTCTTCCGCGACTTCCAGGCACGTCGCGCCAACATTCGCTACCGTCCAGCCGAAGGGGAGAAGCCTGAATTTGTGCATACGCTCAACGGTTCCGGGCTGGCGCTGCCGCGCATCCTCATTGCGATCGTGGAGAATTACCAGCAGGCGGACGGTTCAGTCGTGGTACCCAAGGTGCTGCAACCCTACATGGGTGGCCTCGAAGTGATCCGCTGACAGCACCCGCTGCCAGGCTCGATTGCGGCGCAGCGGATCGCTGGTTTGGCCGGGTGCGTGTTGTGCACCCGGCCAAACCAGCCCCAAAGTCAAGGTCGATAGAACCCACTCGGTTTGTTTGCGTGTAGAGCCTCTTACAGAAACTCGCCCGATTCACTGCCATAATCGTGCCAGCTGGCTAGGCCCAGTGCCACAATCCGCACGACCGTACGCCGAGCCGCCAAGCTGTGAGGGTGTCGATGCGCGATGCAATCCTGCGAAAACAAAAAGATCGGTTGCTGGCGCCACTGGCGGGTGCGTGGAGTTCGACGATTCATCCGAACTACATTTCGATGCTGGCGCTGATTGTGGGTTTGCTGGCGGCGTGGGCTACCTGGCAGCAGTTGTATTGGGCCGCTCTTGCCCTGTGGATCGGCAACAGGGTGCTGGATGGACTCGACGGCGTCATAGCACGCGTCCACCACAAACAGAGCGACTTCGGCGGCTACCTCGACCTAATCCTGGATTTCGTCGTTTATTTGGCGATTCCTATCGCTTTTGTGGCCGCAGTGCCGACGACAGCAAATTTATGGGCCGCCATTGCCCTGATCGCAGCCTACGTGCTCAATCTGCTTTCCTGGTCGACGCTTGCGGCGATCCTGGAAAAACGTCAGCTGGTGGCAGAAAAACGCCTGACAACGATTGCAATGCCCCCTGGGCTGATCGAAGGTGCCGAAACGATTGGTTTCTACACGTTATTCTTCTTACTGCCGGGCTGCGTAGGAACACTCTTCGTGGTCATGGCAGCCATGGTCGTCATCACTGCCACACAACGCGTGTGGTGGGCTTGGCGCCATCTGGAGGATGGTTCACGATGACACCCGTCAATGACAGTGCGCTGGCGACTGACCAATCCACTGCGCAACGTAACAGATTATGGGCCAGGCACTGGTCTAAACTGATTGCAGCAGGTCTCTGGGCAGCAGGGATCGGGGCGGCTATCTGGATCATGCGTACCCATGATTTCACGCTGTCTGCGTTCTTTCTGGCTGGTATCGCCTGGGCGCAAACCAGTCTACTGGCGCCGCTGGCCTACATTCTCCTCTATGCGATTCGGCCTCTGACGCTCTTCTCCTCTGTGCTGCTGACGGTGGCAGGCGGCTTCTTGTTCGGGCCGGCATGGGGTGTGTTCTATACGGTGGTGGGCGCCAACCTGTCGGCAACTGTTGCGTTCTTCGTCGGGCATTACTTTGGCAGCGGGGTGTTGGATGATGTGGGGTCACAAGGGGTGGTGCAGCGTTATGCCCGGCGCATGCGCGAAAACAGCTTCGAGACCGTGCTGATCATGCGTCTCATTTTCCTTCCCTACGACCTGGTCAATTACCTGGCCGGCTTTCTGCGCATTCACTACGGCGCCTTCATTCTGGCAACGATCATCGGCTCCATTCCGGGCACGATCGCCTTTGTCTTGCTTGGGGCGTCACTCTCGTCCAGCGAGATCAGCGCTCTGTTCATGACCGGCAAGGCACCTGGGCTGGACTGGCACCTCCTGGCCATTTCGCTGGCCATGTTCGTGGTGAGTATCGCCCTCTCCCGTGCGCTCCAACATCGGGAGCGTGGGGGCACGTCAACCAGCGCCTGATGTACGCGGCCACATCATGATTTGTTGCAGGCGAGATGCACCCTTATTTGACATACGGGGATGCAATCGGTATACTCGTTTTACTGCTGTCGAGTGACGTGAGTGCGGATTTGACAGGCAGCCGGACGGGTCAAGCCCACGTGGAGGGATGGCCGAGCGGTTTAAGGCGGTTGTCTTGAAAACAACTGTGGCAGTAATGTCACCGGGGGTTCGAATCCCTCTCCCTCCGCCTGAGATCGCAGACGAACGGTAGACGCGGGGAGGTCGCATAGCCCGGTCGAGTGCGCCCGCCTGCTAAGTGGGTAGGGGCGGTTTCGTCCCTCGAGGGTTCAAATCCCTCCCTCCCCGCCATGTTCGCTGGCCTGCGCAGTGATAGCAGGAAAACAGAATACGTCCCCGTAGCTCAGTGGATTAGAGCGCTTGGTTGCGGTCCAAGAGGTCAGAGGTTCGAGTCCTCTCGGGGATGCCAAAATCGAAATTAGTTGTACTGGAAACCTCATGTCCTGGTATTTCTACCGGGGGGCGTGAGGTTTTTGGCATTTCGGCTTCCATCGTCCACGGTATCAGTTCGATCGGTCTTCAATAAAGCCACGATCAATCACGATATGCCGACCTTCACACACTTTGCGGACTTCATCAGAGATCAGCCATTGACCGAAATTGCTGATGTACCGGGCATCTTTGACTACAGGCACACAACGCCCGCTACCCGTCACGGGTCATGCGTCACGGGTCATGCGTCACGGGTTATCAGGTAGACACCGATCCGGACTGATGGTAGACTGCCATTCATTATCATCTGCCATCCTATCCTATGCCGCTGACGAGTGAATTCTATGACAACCCAAACTGCCGGTCTCGGGCCGGAATTCTTTCCAGCGCGCCCCACGCGCACCTATGAAGAGGCTGTCGCTCGCGTGCATGCCTTGCAGGCCAAAGACAACAGCGCTGTACGCCGCGACAGCGGCACGCGCTTTCACACACAAGGCAAAAAAGTGGCGCGCGCCATTGTTTTCTACCACGGCTACACCAACGCACCACCGCAGTGGGACCTGCTCAGCCAGGAGTTTGTGAAGCGCGGCTACAACGTGCTGGTACCGCGCATTCCCTACCACGGGATCAACGATCCGTTGACAGCGGAACAAGCAAAGTTGAAAGCGGGCGACCTGGCAGCCACGGTGCAGGAAAGTATCGACATAGCGCGGGGGCTGGGCGAACATGTGACCGTCTGCGGCATCTCGTGCGGCGGCGTCATGACGGCATGGGCGGCGCAATACCGGTCGGACGTAGACCTGGCGCTGGGCATCGCGCCGTCAGCGGGGCTGCCCCTGGTCCCCGTGTGGGTAAGTTCTGTCTTTCGCAACGTGGCGCCCCGCATAGGCAATATCTATATCTGGTGGGACCCGCGCGTCAAGGAGAAAATTGTGGGGCCACCCTATGCCTATCCGCGCTTCAGCACGCGTAGTCTGTCGGAGATCTTCCGGCTTGGCCGGTTGGTCTACAACGCCAGCGCCGCCATGCCGGCACGCGCCAGGCGGATCAAGGCCATCACCAGTGACTTCGACACGGCAGTCAAGAATTCCATCACGAACGACATCCTCGACAGATGGGAAAGTCATGGGATTGCGATCGATCGCTATACCTTCCCTGCCGATCAGAGAGTGTGGCACGACATGATCGATCCCAACCAGACCTTCCAACAGATCGACCTCACCTATCCGGTGATCCTGCGCATGCTGACGGAGGAAATTTGAAAGACAGGCCTAAAAGCTTCCGGCAGGGGCATACAGAGAGACTAGACGATCACTGCGGTGTGGATCGCGGTGTGTTCCTCTATGCTCTTTGAGGCGTAGAACTTTCGTGGTGAGGGTTTCTCAGGCGTCTTCTTCCACGCCTGCCATCAACAGGCCCAGTTGTTCGGCTGTCGCCTGCTCGCGTGGGACAATGGCCATGATGCGTCCTTCATAGATCACGGCAATGCGGTCGGCCAGGGCCAGGATCTCATCCAGATCCTCAGAGATGAGGATCGTGGCCGTACCGCGGCGACGTTGGTCGAGCAGGCGCTGGTGGATATATTCGGTGGCACCGATGTCCACACCGCGCGTCGGCTGCGCAGCGACCAGCACGTTGGGGTCGCGCGACAGCTCACGCGCCAGAATCAACTTCTGGATATTGCCGCCCGACAGGCTGCGCGTCGCAGTCTCAATGGAAGGCGTGCGAATATTAAAATCTCGCACCAAGGCGCGACCCCGCTGAGCAATGGCAGTGAAATCGAGGAACCCCCCCCTACTCGCAGGGGGGTGGTCGTAGTCCTGCAACAGCAGGTTCTCAGCGACAGAGAATTCCTGAACAATGCCGTCGTGCATGCGCTCTTCAGGAATGTAGGCCAGCCCTGCATCGGTGCGTCTACCCGGCGACCACAGGCTAGCCTCCCTGCCGTCCAGCTCGACCTTGCCGCCCGTCAATGGCCGCAGTCCCGCCACGACTTCCGCCAGTTCGCGCTGCCCATTGCCCGAGACGCCAGCCACGCCCAAAATCTCGCCCGCATGAATCTCCAGCGTCACCTCGCGCAGCGCCGGTTGCCCGGCCACATTGAGTGCACTCACCCCGTGCAGGGCCAGGCGCACCGCTCCGGCTTCCACCGGCTTGTGCGTGCGATCGAGAATCACATCGCGGCCCACCATCATGCGCGCCAGCATGGCGCGCGTCACGCCTTTGTTTGGCACGGTGTCAACCAGCCGTCCGCTGCGCAGCACGCTGATACGGTCACTGATAGCCAGCACCTCGCGCAGCTTATGGCTGATGAAGATCAGCGCGTGGCCATCCTGTTTCATCTGCTCAAGCGTGACAAAGAGATCGTCAGCCTCCTGCGGCGTAAGCACCGCAGTCGGCTCATCGAGGATGAGCAGCGCTGCGCCGCGATAGAGCGCCTTGATGATCTCCACGCGCTGGCGTTCACCCACGGCCAGCGTCCACACCGGCGCCTTGGGGTTGACCTGCAGGCCGTATGCTTGAGACAGTTCACGGATGCGCGCTTCCACCTTGTCGAGATCGAGCACTGGACCGCGGCTGGATCGCATGCCCAGCGCCACATTCTCGGTGACAGTCAACTCGTCGACCAGCATAAAGTGCTGGTGAATCATGCCGATCCCGCGCTCAATCGCATCCGTGGGCGACTGGATGGTCACAATCTGGCCGTTGATGCGAATCTCGCCAGAGTCAGGGTGGTAGAGGCCATAAAGCTGGCGCATGAGCGTGCTCTTGCCTGCGCCATTCTCGCCCAACAAGGCATGGATCTCGCCCCCCTTTACATCAAAGGTCACCTGGTCATTCGCCAGCACGCCAGGAAAACGCTTGGTGATGCCAGTCATCTCCAGCAACGAGATTTTCGGTTGCCCGGTCATGGTTGAGTCAGCCATCCCCAATCCCTTCGGATTATCCAATTTGCGTCAGCGATCACCAGAAACGATTTGCGGCGGAGATCGACTTTGTGGAGGATCACCAGAAATCTACAGCCAGAACCCCTCGTGCGCGGCGCGCGCTTCATCCTCTATGAGCGGGCCGATGACTTCCACTGGGCGAATGCAGCGCGCAAAGACCTCGCGACAGGGCAGCGACATGGTCTCGTTGTCGGGATTGGTGCCGTCACTCGTCATGGCATAGAGACCCTCCTCGCTCAACGCATAGACGACCCGCCCGATGCCGCTCCAATGAATGGCGCCGGAACACATGGCACACGGTTCAGTGCTGGTGTAGAGCGTGCAGCGTTCCAGGTGCGTCCGGTCGAACTGCCGTGAGGCCAGGCGCACCAGATTAGTCTCGGCGTGGCCGGTGCAGTCATGCTCAGTGTTTACAGTATTCTCTGCTTCGAGCAACACCCTGCCATCCTCATCCACCAGCAACGCACCAAAGGGATGATTGCCTTTGGTGCGCGCGCGGTGCGCCACGGCAATCGCAGTGCGGAGATACATCAAATGGTCGTTATTCATGCAATGTCCTTGCAGGGAGATAGGAAAGCGAGATTCGCTCCCTATCTCCCCTATCTTGCTTAGCGTGGCTCGACGACGATGCTGATCGACCCGTCAGCCAGGCCGACCTCGGCTGCCTTGGCTGCGTCGACCGCCTCGGCCGGCAGTGCGTCGTTGTAGATCGTGCGGATGCCGCCGTTGGCATAGGTCAACTGCAACACCTCACCGCCCATGACACCGGCGGCGCGCTTGTCCAGGATGTCCTTCAACGTCTGCTTCCAGTCATAGATGGCGCTAGCCATGACCGTCTCAGGGGCAGCCGTGCTCTGGTCGGCCTGCACGCCAATCCACGGAACACCATTTTCCTTGGCAACGCCGATGGCGCCCACCACCTGCTGCGAAGAACCGGTCAACACGTCGGCACCGGCCTTGATGTGCGTGTTGGCAGCTTCAGCAGCCAAGGCCGTGTCGCCAAAGGAGCCGGTGAAGGAAACGTTGACCTGCACAGCTGGGTCAGTGGCTTTGACGCCGGCCAGGAAGCCATCGACATGCAGCTTGGCGTCGCCAGCATCGACTGGGCCAACCAGACCGATCATTTTGGCCTTGGTCAAATTAGCCGCCAGCACACCCGTTACATAGCCGGCCTCATCGCCACGCGGCTCGTAGGCGAAAATATTGGTGATGCCATCCTCGGCGCCCGTGCGTGTCGTCGTGCCCCAGGCAAAGCTCACATCAGGGAAGTCCGGCGCAATCTCCATGATCGAGTCGCCATACTGGGCACCGTGGGCAATGATCAGGTCAAAGCCGTTGGAGGCGTAGTCACGAATGGCAGCTGCAGCATCCGGCACGTTGTACATATTCTCGCTGTAGGCAATCTCCAGGTTGCCCTCACCCATCTCCGCCTGCAGCTCCTTCAGGCTGGTATAGATAGACTGGCTCCAGGAAATGTCGTTGATGGTGCTGGGCAGGAGCAGCGCCACGCGCACCGGCCCAGCGGCAGTTGCCTCATCCCCCCCCTCAGCGGGGGCTTGCGTGGCCGCAACCTCACTTCCTCCTGCTGGCGCTGCAGCAGGCGCCGCACAGGCCACCAGCAGCAGTGCAACAATCATCACCCATACCAGACTCCACGATATTTTACGCACAGATCGTTCTCCCTCACTCCATACCCAGAAAGATAAAGATACCCGATTCCAACTAGTCAGGACCGTTTTTCACCGCAGGAGACCGCAGAGAATCGCAGAGTGTTCTCACATCCCCTACTCCGCAATCTGCCGCAGTTGCGGCGATACAAAACGTCATTCCCCACGCTCGTACGGCTTGGTCAGCGCTGCAGGCTGGCGAATCTGCTTGACGCCTATCGCCAGCACCCCGACTGTGAGCACATAAGGCAGCATCACTGCCAGCTCTGACGGGATGGGTATCGCCAGCACCTGCATCCAAAGCTGGAACGCGCTGACCGTGCTAAAGAGCAATGCGCCGGCCAATACGCCCAATGGGCGCCAGCCGCCAAAATAGACCAGCGCCACAGCGATGAAGCCAATGCCGTTGGTCATGTTCTCCTGAAAAATATTGAGCAGGCCGATACTGAGCGATGCGCCGGCCAGTCCTGCCAGCGCGCTGCCCAGGATCACCGTGGCATAGCGCACTGCGTTGACGCGCACACCCAATGAATCAGCTGCCTCGGGGTTCTGTCCCACGGCGCGAATCTTGAGGCCAAAAGTCGTGCGATAGAGCAGGAAGATGCTGAGCGGCACCAACCAATAGGCCAGATAGACCAGCAGATCATGGTCGAACAGAATCGGGCCAAGCAGGGGAATATCGCTCAGCCATGGAATCCGCCAGACCGGGAAGCCTTCAATGCTAATGGGTGACCCAACGAGCACCTTGAGCAGCAGGCTGCTCAAGCCCAAGCCAAAGAGTGTCAGCCCGATGCCGCTGATACCCTGTTCTGCCTGCATCGTCACGCTGATGAGCGCCATGAGGATGCCCATGAGTGCACCGACAACGAGCGCTGCCAACACACCCAGCCATAGACTGCCGCCGGCAAAGACAGCATAATACGCCGCAAACGCGCCCATGAGCATGACCCCTTCCACACCGAGGTTGAGCACGCCCGATCGCTGGCCGAACATCTCGCCGGTGGCAGCAAAGAGATAGGGAGTCGCCAGGCGCACGCCGCTGTGCGCAATACCGATAAGCGATGTAGTAGTCAGGAACTCGTCCATAGTCTCAGTCCAAAAGTTGCGTAGTATCAGCCAGAGGTCGAGTTGCCGTTACCTCAGCCGATGCCCGGTCCGTGTCGCCCCTGATCGATGCCTCGGCTGCTTCGCGCCCGGAGCGGCGCCGGGCACGCCGTACATAGACCTCGCTTGCCACCACAAACATGACGACCAATCCGTTGATAGCCGTGATCAACGCGCTGGGCACTTGCACGGTGAGCTGCATCTTGTTGGCGCCAACGAGCAAGCCACCGAAGAGGAAGGAGGCAGGAATTGCACCCAACGGGTGCAATTTACCGAAGAGTGCTGCCACAATACCGCTGAAACCATATCCGCCCGACAGCCCTTCCAGCATACGGTGCTGCACGCCCGTCACCTCCA
This sequence comes from uncultured Chloroflexota bacterium, assembly GCA_903879975.1. Taxonomy (GTDB): domain Bacteria; phylum Chloroflexota; class Anaerolineae; order Caldilineales; family Caldilineaceae; genus Caldilinea. The sequence continues at coordinate 9,761 of CAIRNL010000101.1, forward strand.
CTGCACCGGCCAGCCCGGCGAATGCACCGGCCAGTGTCAGCGAGAGCGCCACGTAGAAGGGTACCGGCATACCGGCGTAACGCGCTGCCGATGGGTTGAGTCCCACCGTACGGATTCGATAGCCGATGGTCGTGCGCCAGAGCAGGATATAGACGAGCACTGCCAATACCAGCGCCAGGATCACGCCGGCATGGAGCAAGGTAGGTGGAGCCAGGCGCAACAGCCACATGCTGCGCGGCAGCGCTTCACTCTGTGCAATGTTGGTGCCAGCTGCGATCTGCTCCGGGTCGAGCATCGGACCACGCAGGAGGAAGTTCATCAACTGCAGGGCAATGGCATTGAGCATGACCGTGCTGAG
>CAIRNL010000102.1 GCA_903879975.1 uncultured Chloroflexota bacterium
ATCGCCCGGCAACTCTCGATCTCACTCTCTTTGATCGCCCGCGAGGCATTCGAAATGTCACTCTCGCCCGCCACGCAGAAACGCTCGAAGCCAGCACCCGTTCCAATCGAGTCGATCGTGATGTTGCCCGCATATCCCTCGCCGCGGAAACGCTCCGCCAGCCGCTCCGTCAGCGGATAGACGGTCGAACTACCCGCTACGATGATGTCGCCAGAAACCTCCAGTGGGTTCACCTCCGGCAGCGCAATCGTTCCGGACGAGGCAGCCTCAGCTGCTTCAGCCGCAACAGGTGCGGATTCGGCGACCGCCTCTGTGGGCACTGCCTCTGCAGCAGCCGGCACGGATGTGGTTGCATCACCACACGCCGCTACCAAAAATACCGTCATCACCAACACAGCCCATAGCCAGTGTCGCATTACAAGCTCCTTATTGTCTGACGCAAACAAGTTGAACAAGCGCGGTTCCACGCTCCAATTAGAGAATAGCAAGATGCAGTTAACAGCAGCGCAGGAAGCCGTTAACGAGTAATTAATTTCGTGTTAACGAGAGATGAACGAGCGGAAGCGTGAAGGAGAATGTGCTGCCCACACCTTCGCAGCTGTCGACCCAAAGCCGGCCGTTGTGGGCATGGATGGAGTGTTTGGCGATCGCAAGGCCGAGACCTGTACCGCCGCCGGAACGAGCACGATCAGCTTTGTAAAAACGTTCAAAGATACGTGGGATATCTTCAGCAGGAATGCCCGTCCCTGTGTCGGTAACAGAGATGACGACTGTATCACGGTCAGCGCGGGCGCTCACCGTGATAAGGCCGCCTCCCGCAGTGAACTTGATCGCGTTGTGCAACAGGTTGATGAGGACGGTGCGAATCCGGTCGGCATCGACCATGACTTCGGGAAGATCGATCGGCAACGCCACGTGGAGCGCAAGCTCTGCGCGCTGAACTTGGGGGCGCAGTCGCTCAACAGCCGGCTCGACGAGCGCAGCAACTGTTGTCGGAAAAAGGCGCAGGGGAACCTGGCCAGACTCGATCCGCGACAGTTCGAGCAATTCCTGCACCATCTGCGTCATCTCGTCGACTTCGACCTCCATGCGCTCCAGGAAACGCGCTGCAGCAGGTGGGTCGTCCAGTGCGCCGTCACGCAGCGTGTCGACCAGCGCCTTGACGCTGGCCAGCGGCGTGCGCAGTTCGTGTGAGAGATTGCTCACAAAGTCGCGGCGCACAGTCTCGAGTCGATGAATGTGGCTCAAATCTTGCAACAAGACCAGGTAGCCATTGGCTGCCCCACGTAAAAAAGGCGTCACGATGATGCGCACGTAGGCATCGCCTGCCAACTCAAAGGTGGCGGATTGCTCGTCTCCCGACTCCACACACGCCAGCCAAACTTCAGCAAGACGGTAATCCTTGACGACCTGCACGAACGACTTGTTCAACGAGTCCTCAGCTGTAACGCGCAAAATACGCGCAGAAGCCGGATTGAGGATGCTGGCATAGCCGTGCTTGTTCAGAATGATCACGCCGTCAGTCATGACATGCAACACCGTATTCAGCCGATCTCGCTCGCGGTTGCGCTTGCGGCTCTGCCGCTCCAGCCGCCCGGCCATGCCGTTCACGGCCCGGCTCAACGCGCCGATCTCGCCAGGACCGCGCGCCGGGACACGGGCATTGAGCTCTCCAGCGGCAATGCGCTCCACGGTAGCCGTAATTTGTCGCACCCGCCACAAACTGACGTCCAACGCACCCATGAACAATAGACAGGCAGCGACGACGGCGAGCGCCCCAGCGACAACAAGCTGCACCCCTGTACGCTCGCCTGCAGCCATGAACCCAATCAGCACCGCAACGATGGCTGCCGTACCCGCGAAAATGGCGAGCAGATGGCGCCAGCGATCCGTGGCGGTCAGCACCACGCTCTGCCACGAAAACGGCCGGCGCAGCGGGCTGGCGCCATCGTCTCGCTGTTCGGCGTTGGCAGTGGCTGTTTCAGCGGATGCCTGCCGCGTTGCGTTAAATAGGGGGGGAACGTTCCGTGATTTTGTCATGA
>CAIRNL010000103.1 GCA_903879975.1 uncultured Chloroflexota bacterium
GGCACAGCGCTCACCCTTGCGTTCGACCTGGCGGCGTCACCCGCACATAGCCTGCAATTTACGCCAGTGCCGGCACATCAACTTTGAAAGGAAATTTATTATGACAACTGCAATCAAATTTGAACCGACGTGGGAATCGCTGCGACAATACACGATCCCGGCATGGTACGAAGACGGCAAGTTTGGCATCTTCATCCACTGGGGCGTTTACGCTGTGCCGGCTTTTTCCAACGAGTGGTATCCACGCAACATGTATATCCAGGGGTCGGCGGAGTACGAGCATCACAGCAAGACCTACGGCCCGCACACGGAGTTCGGTTACAAGGACTTCATCCCTCTATTCCGCGCCGAGCAATTCGACCCAGCAGCCTGGGCAGAACTCTTTCAGGAATCTGGGGCACGCTTCGTCGTGCCAGTAGCCGAACATCACGACGGCTTCGCCATGTACGACTGCTCGACCTCACGCTGGACATCGGTGCACATGGGACCGCAGCGCGACATTGTTGGCGAACTGGCGCAGGCCGTACGCGAGCGGGGTATGGTCTTTGGTCTGTCGACCCACCGAGCTGAGCACTGGTGGTTCATGAACGGTGGGCGGAACTTCCCCTCCGACGTGCAAGACCCTACGTTTGCCGACTTCTACGGCCCGGCAGTCCAGCATGAAGACTGTGACGGGACACAGCAGGACACGCCCAGTCTGACGTCGCACCCCTACCCTAGCCGCGACTTTCTCGAAGAGTGGCTGGCGCGCACGATCGAACTGGTCGATACATACCAGCCGCAGCTCGTCTGGTTTGACTGGTGGATCGGCCACGCTGCCTTTCCGGAATATCTTCAGCGCTTTGCTGCGCACTATTACAATCGTGGCCAGGAGTGGGGCAAGGGTGTTGCCATCAACTACAAATACGTAGCCTACGCTGAAGGCACAGCCGTGCTCGACGTCGAACGCGGCCAACTCAGTGACATCCGGCCGCTGCTCTGGCAGAACGACACGTCGGTCTCCAAGAACTCATGGAGCTATGTCGTGCCGCAGGATTACAAGACAGCTGAATCGCTGATTCAAGATCTCGTGGATGTAGTGAGCAAGAACGGCGCGCTGCTGCTCAACATTGGTCCACGCGCCGACGGCACCATCCCAGAAGCAGAGCAGGAGATTCTGCGAGAGATCGGGCGCTGGCTGGCAGTCAACGGCAAAGCCATCTACGGTACGCGACCCTGGAAGATCTACGGCGAAGGGCCAACCCAAGTCAGCGAAGGTGCGTTCACCGATACGCAGCGCGATCCCTTTACGCCGGCCGACTTCCGTTTCACAACCAAGGGCAACACCCTCTACGCCATCTGTCTGGCCTGGCCTGGGGAAACCGCCACCATTCAGGCGCTCCGTGCAGGATCGCCGTTGCTGGATGGGCGCGTGGCAGAAGTCGAGTTACTCGGTGCGCAAGACACGCTGGCGTGGTCCGTCCAGTCTGACGGATTGAACATCCAATTGCCGGCGCATATGCCCTGTCGCCACGCGTACACGTTCAAGATCGCACTCACCGAGCGCTAGAGGGCTGCGTGCAGGTCGCGTGCCACAGCCGGCCTGCAACATCAAATACAACGCAAACTTTACTTCCCCATCCATCCATGCTACGATAGTGACGTCATGGGGATGAATGGTCTCGACGGGGCAGGCTGTTCAGAGATGGCAGGTCGTAGAGCGTCGACTACGTAAAAACAGGCGCAAACATACAAATGCCAAAACAACTGGCAAGGCCTTCAACTTCGGCTATGCGGCTGCCCCTGCGGCACTCGCTGCTTAATTTGAAGCCAAACCCTGACCTCCGTTAAGGGGGTTACGGCCCGCTTTGACGGTACGACCTGGTCAAGCGCACGCCGACAAAGACAGGAACGTTGCGACAGCAGATGCCGGTAACGCTGTCTAAGACCATCCGGCTGGTCTGGTAAAGAATCCCGTTGCACGGAGTCCTCCAGACGACACTCAATTGTGCAACTAAGCCTGTAGAAGTCTTTGGACGAATGTTTCGGACGCGGGTTCAACTCCCGCCATCTCCACCACGAAAAGGTCCGCCATGGGGCGGGCCTTTTTATTTTCCAGAGTCAAAACTAGAACAGGCAGGCAACGGATATGCGCCATCAGCTGCAGCGTCTTCTTGCGCCGCACATTTCTGCGCCAGGCTACGATCGGGGCAACGGCGGCTACCCTGATCTGGTCATGCTTGGCTTCACAGGCTTTCCTGTGGGCGATGATGAGAGTAACCTACGCGCTGTCGAGGATCAGCAGGTGGCAACGTGGTGCTCTTCGCTGGACTTGAGCAAGCGCCCAGCACTCGCTATGCCCCGGCGTCGGTTCCTTCGATCATTTCTTGTAAATGCAGGCGTTCGTGCAGGCCGATGATGCGCGCTACCTGCTCGACGCTCACTGTGCCCAGCGATGCATGCGCGCCCGTGCGCGCCCATGCATCGTCGGGGATCGTGGGCAGGTAGGCCAGCGTCTCAGCCCGCTCCTTCTCCAATTCAGCCAGCACCTCTGCCACCGTTAGGCCGGCCCGCTTGGCAACGCGCGCAGCATTCCACGCGTCCAGGTCAAAGTTCTCGATCGCAGGCATCTCGCTGCCGCTGACAACCGCCTGCAGAAAGCGGCGATGGGCGCGCTCGGCGTCGATCAGGTGGGCCACGATCTCGCGCGGGCTCCAGCGCTCGTCGGCCGGGCGGCGATTGACCGTTGCAGAGTCCAGCGCAGCAAGATGGGCAAGAAACTTGGCATGGGTCGCATTCATCTTGGCGATAATCTCATCGGCAATCGTAGACATCTCGAGATCCTTATTTCTGATGGGTCGGATGACAATGCACCCAAGGATAGCACAATGCGTCGCAATCAGGCAGACGCTCCTGCATCGCCGTGGGCACGCCGGCGACCAACGCCGTAAACGACCGCAGCTGCCACCATGGCACTGGCTGCGGCAAAAAACACGGCCGATCCACCCAGCCCATCCCACAAGATACCGCCGATAATGGAGCCAAGGGACCAACCCAATCCGCCCTGCGCTGCGCCGACCAACGCCTGACCGGTGGCACTCATCCCCACCGGCGCCGACTTACTGGCGTACGTGACGACAGCCAGCCAGAAACCACCATAGAGCAGACCGAGCACCGGCGACGCAGCCAGGATCCAGAGCGGCGACGTTGCAAGCGCCATGAAGCAATAAACGGCGGCAAAGCCAAGTAGCCCAACAACGATGAGATGCGAAGAGCGGAAGCGGACCAGCAACGCGGCGCCGGCAAACAAAACAGGGATTTCAGTGACAGAATTGAGCGCATAGGCCATGCCTACCTGCGCCTCGGTGCCGCCCAACGCCAGAATACGTAGGCCGATGAAGCTAATGAAGCTAGCTGCCCCTGCACCCATCAGCACATTCATGGCCAGAAAGCTGGAATAGCCAGCCTGCTTGTGCATCAACTTGAGACCGGCAAAAAGATTCGTACGTTGGCCCAGACGCTGAATGGGCAGGAGTAGCGCCAGCAGCGTGCAGCCCACGGCCAACAGCAGCCCGTGAATCCAGAACATGGCGTCGAGATTGCCAGCAGTGAGGAATTGACCGAGCCCGTAGCTGACCGTGACAAAGCCAATGCTGCCAAACAGGCGTTGGCGCCCGTAGCTCGCACCCGTTCGTCCGACGATATCCATCACGGCACTGTCGACCAGAGCCGGCGCCGGCGCACGAAAAAAGACCATGACGACGACGAGAATCAGAATCGGCCAGAAGCCACTGATCCAAAGGAAAGGGAAAGAGATCAGCCCGGCGCCCAACGTGCAGAGCGCCAGCACCTTCTGATGGATTTGCCAGCGATCGGCGACAGCGCCCCAGAATGGATTGGCCAGCAGCGCCATGATCGGGGGAAGGCTGCCGATGATCCCGATCTGTGTGCCGGTTAGTCCCTGCGCCCCCAGATAGACGTTGAAGAAGGGTGCAATGGCGCCGACTGCAGCAAAAAAGATCAAATAGTAGAGCTTGGCAACCCACAGACGCGAGGGCGCTGTATGCTGGTCAGCCAACGGCCGGTTGAGGGTCCACGACATGCGACTCATTCCGTTCAATCCCCACTTTCGACAAGTTGGAGCGTCGCCGTTGCGGCCGGCACCCAAAGGAATGGCCGCCACAACGCGTGGCGACCATAACGAAGTACGATACTGCAACGCAAAACTTCCTGCAAACAGAACCTCTGCCAGAGCAACGATTGAGGGCATCCCTGATCGTTGTCATGTCCACAGCACGGTGTTGCATGCTCACCCTATCACCAGGCGTGTGCCAGCGCCGTGAACGATCGTGCCAAGAATTCGCTGTACACCCTAAGATTGGGGGCTTTGGGTTCGCAGTCAAGCTCTGGCATAATTGTGGACTAGGATTATCGATGCCCGGATACACCAGAAAGACGAATATGTCGAGTAAATTTCCACCACCTTTCTACCGTTGGAGGCCACATCCCTGGCATGGTCTGGATGTCGGGCCGAATCCGCCCGAGGTCGTGCACGCCTTCATTGAAATCACACCCTTCGATCTGATCAAATACGAGATCGACAAAAAGACAGGCTATATTCGAGTCGATCGGCCGCAACGCAGTTCCTCGCAGCCGCCTGCGCTCTACGGCTTCATCCCGCGTACCTACTGCGACCAAAATGTCGCCGAGTTATCCCAGAACGCCACACGCGGCGACGGCGATCCACTGGATATCTGCGTGCTCAGCGAACGTCCCATCAACCGCGGTGAGGTGATTCTCAA
>CAIRNL010000104.1 GCA_903879975.1 uncultured Chloroflexota bacterium
CCGCCTGAGATCGTCCAGTGTGCGTGGACGATCTCGGCATCACGACCAACTGCTGCAATCGCGCGCATGTGACCGATGAAAAAAGGCACTAGTTGCACGCGCGCCAATGGATAGCGACGCAGGGTGATTGGCAGGCCGCCGCCATCTTTGCGCAGCAGTTCGTCCGCTTCGCGCCACCAATAGCGCGGGCGAAAAATCTCGATCCCCTCGATCGTCTCGTGTTCTGCTGCACCTGGGCTATGCAGTGCTATGACGACAACAGTGACGCCTTGCCGGGTCAACGCCCGCGCAAGTCCCCACACAAATGCACCCTGGCCGTCCCCGGCCCAGCGCGGAAAGGTGGTGGCGGCCATGCATACCTTCATTGGACGTTTCACTCGTTGCTGTACATCAACTGGATGTAGACTGGAGACCATCCAATCGTCAATTCATTACCCATTGTGGGCAGCACATTACCATATTTGTCGAACGCCTGCACGAAATCAGTGGGCAGGGTGATCGTGTGATCCTGCCCATCCTTCGACCAGAGAATCCACAATCGCCGTACAAAGGATTGTTTGAACTCCTGTCCGTCGACACCGTCAAACTGGGTGACTGCTCCAACATGCTCGACCCAACTGAGTTGGGAACCCATGAACTTGTATGCTTCAAACTGCTTTTTGGGTGTGAAGTCTTCCAGCAGCAGACCTTTGTACTTGAACTCTGTGATCATCGCATAGTAGATCAGAGCGGTCAGGTTCAATCCGTACCCTTCGGCATAGGCGCGGGGGATGTAGGCCGCTCCGACTTCCTGGCAATCGTCAGATGGCTCTTCGCATTTGAGTGCTACCTCCGAAACCATGATCGGCAGATCCGGCTTGCCATATTGCTGTAATAGGCGTCGGACAAAACTGACTTTCTCCGTAAGACCCGTCCCACCTTCGGCTCCGACCCAGTTGTAATAGTCGGTCATCCGCGCGGCAAGATTGTTGTCGAGCAAGCCATAGTTGTGAATGTCAATCACATCAATGCTCTCGGCGCCTTTTCCGATGAGTACCCCCTCCAGAAAGTAGCCTGATTGCAGGCGCTCCTGATTCTTGCAAGTTTCGGGAACAGTCATAGTGTAGGGGTCGCATTCGAGCAATAGTCCACCCATTACGACCGTCGAGTCTGGGTCTGCTGCCTTGATTTTTGGGTAGACAGCTTGTAGCATTTCTCCGAAATACCGGCCCCCATAATATGGGTCGTTTAGATCGCCCCAGCAGCCAAAAACACTGTCAGGTAGCACAATGCCCACCGCTACATCCGGTTCGTTTGCAATCTGCCAATAGCGCACGTTGTATTCCGTCTTCGAACCGTAGCGTTGCACCAACTGAACCATAAAATCGGCAAATGCATCAAACTTATCCCGGCGAATCGGGCCACACGCATATGGTGGAATGCCCTGCGCCCAGTCAGGGGTCATCTGCACATTGAGGATCGGTGTCACGCCGGCAGCACGAGCTGTTTTAAGTTCTGTCTCGAGTGCTGCTAGGACTCCCCACTGGTAGTTGCCCTGTTGCGGTTCGACATCACGCCAGGCAATGTCGCGCCATCGTCGGCCGAAGTGAATCCCCAGTTCTAGCGCTTGCGGGAATGCGCCCGCATCCATAAAGCCTTCCAGTGCCACCCCCAGGATCGGCGCTCGCGGCCGAAAGTCGCGCATGATTTGTGGCATGAAGGTGGGCGACGGCACTGTATCGGTCGGCCCAAACCTGACCAGCCCGCCTTCGGTCAGGTCGGCATAGTCAGGAAGCACAGGGAGCAGGGACGTGTCGTTGGGCAGGACAGTCACTTCCCCAGTGGTTGGCCTCGTCGCCAGCGTGTCGACAGCGACGGCTCTACAACCGCTCAGGAATATCGTAGCAAGGATGATGCCGATCTGAATGACAAAAAAGCGAGGTCTGTGAGGATCCATGGGTTGTCTCCTGACTTTTAATGGCCGTTGGTTCGACCAACATTCATGGGGAAGAGGCGGACTCCACGTCTGCCGCCCCGATCCATAATACCGTTCCTTGTCCATAGTGCGTCAGAACGTTTGTCGGAATCGCATTGTAGGCAGCTATGTCTTGCATAGGCCCTGTGGGAGCGGAGACACTACTAAGTTTGCCGGCCGTCTCTATCCGGGCCAGAACGCCGTCACGCACACGCTGGGCTACCGGGCCAAAACGCGTTGCATCGAGCCAACCGCGCGCAACGCCCTCTAGCAAGGCTGCGCCGACCAGCGCCGAACCGGATGCCTCGAGGTAGAAGGTGGGCTCGTCGACAACGGTGGGCCAGAGCCCACTCACCGATTGCAGTGGTATCAATGCATCAGCCTGGCGGCGGAAATTGGCCAACACCGTCTCTCTGCCCGGTGTGCCCTCCGGCGTAGCGTGCAGGATCTCCGCTGCACCGACCATGACCCAGCCGTTGCCGCGCCCCCAATGCGCAGGTCCGGAGACCCCAGTTTCGCTGGCCGGCCACGCGTGGCGATAGAGACCAGACGAGGCGTCTTGCAGGTGGCTGCTGTGCAGGTTCATCTGGGCAATGGCTTCTTGCGTGTAATGCCCAGCACTTGTGGTCGCGCCCATCTTTAGCAGAAACGGAATCGCCATGATTACCGTGTCTGGCCAGGCAGCATCACCCAGGTGCAGCAATGTACCATCGCTAGCACGCGGTGCCCGCTGCATGACGAAATCGGCTGCAGCCTGAGCAATGTCCAGGTATTTTTGCTGTGGGTCGCGCCCGTAAACGACCAATGCTCCGTAGCCATAAAGCAGATCGTTGACATGTTCAACCCGCTTGCCGGCGTGTTCACACGCATCGACCCACTGCCTGACCCACTCCCAGTAGAAAAGGTCCGTCGTGCTCTCCCATGCCTTTGCCCAGCCCAGCGTCAGGACGCCGCCCTCCCAGCCGCAGTCTATTTCATCGAGTAGGATGCGCCCCATCTGCTCCATTGGCGTTGGATACGGCGACAGGAAAATGTCCGTGCTTTCGCCCGGCAGTGTGGCTGCATAGACGACCCACTGACCGTCATAGGAAAGGCGCGGTGTCTCTGCCTGCCAATGAACGGCTGGCAAGAGCGCACCTACGCCGCCGCCGGCATCGTTCATCTGCCAGAGTTGCGATCCCGCTGCTGTGATGCTGGAATAGGCAAGCCCCTGGTGAGCTGGCGTCGCAGCCGGATATCCATCAAAGGCAGAGTCAATGGTCAGGCGGAGCAGCAACGAACGATTTGTGCTGATTCGGTAGATATCGCTGTTACCGCTCACCTCGGAGCGGAAGA
>CAIRNL010000105.1 GCA_903879975.1 uncultured Chloroflexota bacterium
CGCAACCCCCAGCACCACAGCAATTGGCAGGCCGCGCTGCGGCGAATCTGTCATTGTCTCTGCAGTCGGTTCGTCAAAATACATACGTACGACAATCCGCAAATAGTAGAAGGCGCCGATCGCGCTGTTGAGCATAGCAACCGCTGCCAGCCAGGACCAGCCACCTTCCACCGCTGCAGCAAACACAAAAAACTTGGCGAAGAAACCTGCAAAGGGCGGCACACCCGCCAGACTGAACAGAAAAACACTCATCACGAGCGCCAACCGGGGATGCGTCTTCCCCAGCCCAGCCAGCCGGTTCGACTGCGCATCCATCTCCCCCTGCCGCTCGAGCAGAATCACAATCGCAAAACTTCCCATAGTCATGAACGCGTAGCTGATCAAGTAGTAGAGCACGCTGTCGATAGCTGCCGCCGTACCCGTGGCCAGGCCAACCAGAAGATAGCCGGCGTGGGCAATGCTCGAATAGGCAAGCAGACGCTTGAGGCTGCTCTGGCGCAGCGCAGCCAGGTTGCCCAGCGTCATCGTCAACACAGCGAGCACGGCCAGCACCCATCCCCACATCTCCTGTGCTTCGGGCACACCTGTTATAAAGAAACGATAGAAGACTGCGAACGCGCTGGCCTTTGTCCCTAAACTCATGAATGCCGTCACCGGCGTCGGTGCCCCCTGGTAGACATCCGGTGTCCACATATGAAAGGGCACCAGACTCACCTTGAAGCCGAAACCGGCAACCAGCAGTGCAATCCCAATCGAAAGAAAATTCAGGTCTGCAGCCCCTGAACTCTGCGCGGCGGCAATCGCAGCAAACTGCGTGCTGCCCGTGGCGCCATAGACAAACGCCATACCGTAGACCAAAAACGCACTGGCAAACGCACCCAACAGGAAATACTTCAGGGCTGCTTCATTACTGCGCAGATCGCTGCGCTTCAGCCCTGCAAGAATATACAACCCCATCGAGAAAATTTCCAGCCCCAGGAAAACGACCATCAGATCGACCGCCGCACCCATCACCATCATGCCCGCAGCCACGAGTAACAGCAGCGCATAGTATTCGCCGACCTGCTGGTTGACTGCAGGGAGATAGCGCACACTCAGCAGAATCGCCAGCGCCGCTCCCGTCAGAATGACCAGATTCAACCCCAGCGCATGGTCGTCTGCGACAATCATTCCCTGAAAGGAGGCGGCTGGCTGTCCGAGCAGCCACAGCGAGACACCTGCCGTTGCGATCACACCGGCCAGCGCCACCCAGGGCAGCAACGGCCTGGTCACCGCTTGGCCACCGCGCTTCACAAGATCGACCAGCATAACGACAGCGGCCGCAACCACCATCGTCAGCTCGGGCAGAACTGCATGCAGAGAAAGTTCCATAGCTGCGCTGTTCATTTCGCCTCCGGCACGCCGATCTCGACGAGTTGCAGAGCAGATGCGTGCTCTGCAGTCGTCGCTTGCATCACGGCCGCGCGCCTCTCCAACATCGCCTCGACCGATGGGTTGATCTTCTCAAAAAATAGGTTTGGAAACAGACCGATCACAAAAAAGAGCAGCACGAGTGGAACCACCATCACCAATTCCTTGACACTCAGATCGCGCAGATGGTTCCGATCGTTCGCTACATTCGTAATTGGCCCTTGCGCCATCTTGCGGAAGGCCGTGAGCAGGTACCATGCAGCCAACACCACGCCGACTGCAGCCAGCACAGCAAACAACGGCATCGCTTCGTAGGCACCGAGCATGATGGTGAATTCACCCACAAACCCGTTCAGACCGGGCAGGCCGGCGCTGCTCATGGCCACCACCAGAAAAAGGCCTGTATAGACCGGCACACTCGCCCACAGGCCGCCGAAATCGTCGAGCATCCGTGTGTGGCGCCGCTCATAGAGCAGGCCGACCATCAGGAAGAGCGCACCCGTGCTCAGCCCGTGGTTTACCATCTGCAAAACAGAGCCGCTGACCCCCTGCACATTCATCGCAATGATACCGAGCATGACATAGCCGAGGTGTGCCACCGAGCTGTAGGCGACCAGCGACTTGATGTCTTTTTGCATGAGCGCCACCAGGGACCCATAGAGAATACCGACGCAGGCCAGAACGCCCAGCAGCGGGCCAAACTGCGTCGCCGCTTCCGGGAAGATTGGCATGGCCACCCGCAGATAGCCGTACGTGCCCATCTTCAGCAAAACCCCTGCCAGAAGGATGGAGCCGGCCGTGGGCGCCTGTACATGGGCGTCGGGTAGCCACGTGTGAAAGGGAAAGAGCGGCGTCTTCACAGCGAAGGCCAGGGCAAAGGCGAGAAAGGCCCACGTCTGCACGCTTGGCGCGATCGCCGTCCCTTGCAGCGCCAGAATGTCGAAGGTGCCGGTTGAAAAATAAACGATCAGGATTGCCACCACCATCAACGCCGAGCCGGCAAACGTATAGATGAAAAACTTGACCGCTGCATACACCCGGTTTTTGCCGCCCCATTCCCCAATCAGAAAATACATGGGAATCAGGCTCGCCTCGAAAAAGACGAAAAAGAGCACCAGATCCAGCGCCAGGAAGACTCCGATCATTGCCGTTTCCAGCAGTAGCATGAGCGCCATGTACGCGCCGATCCGCTGCTTCACATACAATATGCTGAAATACACTGCAATCGGCATCAGAAAGGTCGTCAGCAGCACGAGCAACAGGCTGATACCGTCCACCCCCAACGCATAGCGAATGCCCAGCGGTGCAAACCACACAACATCTTCGACAAACTGCATGCCGGCCTGGCCGTCCTGCCAGTTGCTCCACAACAGCAGACTGACGGCGAAGGTGACGAGTGTCGTCGCCAATGCCAGCCATTTCTTAGCGCTATCACCCGGCACGAGCATCACACCCACCGCTCCGAGTAGCGGCAGAAAAGTGATGATGGAAAGCAAATATGGAATCGATGAGGCCATAAGACAGTTCCCTGTGTTTTATGCCACGAACAGGAAGTACAGCAACACGGCGACCACCCCCAGCAAGATGCTCAGCGCATAGGTTGGAATCGCACCATTCTGGAGCTTGCGCACAAGCTCGCCAGCGTCGAGCACCACTGAACCGACGCCGTTCACCGCCCCGTCGATCACCTTGGGATCGAAGAAGCCGGCCAACCAACCCGATACCGCTTTGATCGGCCGCACGATCACTGTATCGTAGACACGATCCACATACCAACGGTTCTCGAGTGCCGGAGACAGCCAGGCAAACCAGCTGGCAAGGGTCAGCGGCCAACGCTCCTTCCGGATATAACGGGCATACGCATAGAGAAAGCCGAATAGGCTGATCGCCGTGCTGATCGTCACCACGATCAACTCGAGAAAAAGCGCGATCTTCTCATGTTCGCCGATTGCGGGCTCCAGAAAGGCTTCGAGCGCCAGCGCAAACGGCGTATTGACCCAGCCCACCGTGATCGAGAAAAAAGCCAGAATCCACATCGGCGCCAGCATGATCATCGAATTCTCATGCGCATGCGCATACACGTGCTGGTTGCGCGGCTCGCCGTTGAACGTGAGAAAGACTGCCCGAAAACTGTAAATCGCAGTCAAGAGTGCTGTTACAACACCGACCGCATAGATCGCAAACGCTCCATCGGCCGCAATTCCCGCCAGCACCGCATCCTTGGCCCAGAACCCACTCAAGAGCGGAATCCCACCCAGTGCCATCGCACCGATCAAAAAAACGAGATAGGTCTGGGGCATTTTGTGGCGCAGACCCCCCAATTCGCGCACATCGATGACACCGTCGGTCGCATGCATCACACTGCCTGCGCCAAGGAAGAGCAACGCTTTGAAAAAGGCATGTGCGACCAAAATGAAGACAGCCGCTCCAGGCGCACCCACACCGGCAGCTGCCACCATATAGCCAAGCTGCGAGATCGTCGAATACGCAAGGATTTTCTTGAGATCATACTGAACCAATGCCAGAGTGGCAGCAAAAAACGCAGTCAAAATCCCGATCCAGCCAACCACTTCTGACATGGGGCCAGCCAACTGCCATAAATGGCTCGTGCGCGCAATCAAATAGACACCCGCAGTCACCATCGTCGCCGCATGGATCAGCGCAGAGACCGGTGTAGGGCTGGCCATGGCTTCGGGCAACCAAACATAGAGCGGAAACTGGGCGCTCTTTCCACTCACGGCGAACAACAACATCACAGTGATCAGGAGCGTAGTGGCCGTCGGCAGAGCGGCTGCATCGTGGGTCACTACATCGTATGCAAGCGAGCCGACACTCGTCCAAATGATGAACATTGCGATCAAATAGGCCGCATCCCCAACGCGATTCACCAGAAACGCCTTCTTGCCGGCATCGGCGTACCAACCGTACTGCTCATCGCGTTTCTCGAACCAAAAGCCAATCAACAGATAAGACGCAAGCCCCACACCTTCCCAGCCGACAAAAGTCGCAAGGAAATTGTTGCTCATCACCAAAACGAGCATCGCCAGGATGAAAAAATTCAGATAGAAAAAAAAGCGCCGATATCGGGGTTCGTGCCCCATGTAGCCGATCGAATAAATATGGATGAGAGCACCGACCCCCGTCACGACCAGAGCCATCGTCGCACTCAGCGGATCATACAGAATAGCTGCCGGCACCTGAAAAGCACCAACCGACATCCACTCCCAGTACACAATCGTAATGCTGCGCTCTGCTGGCGGCATCCCCAACAAACTTACAAATGACATCGACGCAACGGCAAACGCACCCAGCACAGCGCCGGACGCTACCCAGCCGGCGACCTGCAGAGACATCCATCGCCCAGCGAACAGAAGCACCAGCGCTCCGGCGATGGGCAATGCAAAGAGGAGCCACAAAAAATCGAACATGCTCAACCCTACCATTTCATCACACTCACATCGCCAATATCAAGCACATCGACACACTCAACACGACCGACGATGCAGTGCCTACCATTTCATCACATTCACATCGTCGATATTCGTGCTCTTCGACAAATGGAAGTGGGCAATCAAAATCGCCAGCCCTACCGCAACCTCAGCAGCGGCCACAGCCATCACCATAAAGACAAACACCTGGCCGTTGAGATTGTCCCACTGGCGCGCAAAAGCAATCAGCGTCAGATTGACACTGTTTAGCATCATCTCCACGCACATAATCAGTATCAGCACATTGCGCCGGCTCAACACACCGACAGCGCCAATCACAAAAAGAATTGCACTCAGAATCAGATAATAACTGGTTGGTACCATCGTCTCTCCCTAAAATCCTCAATCCACATTCCTCACACCCCGCCCAGTCTTACTTTCCTTCTTTGCGTGCCAATAACAGCGCACCGAGCAGCGCAACCAACAGCAGCACCGCTGCCAACTCGACGAGCACAATGTTTTGCGCGTACAGCTCGATGCCCAGCACAACCGGGACACCCCCTGCATTCGCTGCCGGGTTGATCGCCGTTGGCGGCACCCGCCAAATCGCCAGTCCCAGCCCAGCCAACATCAGCCCACCGAGCGCCAACCCCGCATACGGCACCCACGAGCGGTAACCGGCTCTCGTTTCCAGTGGCGCCGAGCCAATCAGCATGATCACAAACAAAATCAAAATAACAATACCGCCCGCATAGACAATCACCTGCGCTGCCGCTAGAAACTGCGCATTCAACGTCACATACAAAATCGCCAGCGTCGCAAAATGCACTAGCAGAAAGAGCGCACCGTGTACCACGACACGGCTGCTCACAACCCCTACGGCCGTCGCCACACTCAGGGCGCCAACCAGGATGAAGAAAATCATTGAAAAGTCCATGCGTTGACTCGCTTCAAACTAAACAAAATCGAATTGCCATTCACCGCCAGTCATTCCGGCCGGATCACCACATTCGGCTCACCAGGATTCAGCAACTGCTCCTTGGTCAAAATAAAATCGCGCCGATGATAGTTCGCCATCGCAAAATCGTGGCCGAGCACAATTGCCTCAGTAGGGCACGCTTCTTCACAGTCCCCGCAAAAAATGCAGCGTAACAGATTGACCTCATACACCTTCGCATATCGCTCGCCCGGCGAAACCGAGTGTGCTGGATCATTCTCCGCCGCCTCGACATAAATAGCGCCAGTCGGACATGCAGCCTCACAAAGCATGCACCCAATACAGCGCTCCAGACCATTTTCGTAGCGGCGCAGCTCATGCTTGCCACGAAAACGCGGATACAGCGGCACTGCATCGCGCGGATACTCAGTCGTCACAGGCTTCTCAGCCAGTGAGCGCAACGTCACACCCATCGCCTTGCCGATCTCAGTTGCGCCCTTCAAAAAATCTCGCAGTGCCATGCCGATCCTTTCCTTACTCGAAAAACCCATCCCCCGTCAGCGCCATCCACTCCCGCCCGCATCACTTCAAAAACACTGTCAACAACGCTGTGACAAGCATATAGACCAGACTGATGGGCAGCAGCGTCCTCCACGTAAAATTCATCAACTGATCGTAGCGCGGTCGTCCCAAACTGGCGCGCACCCAAATAAAGAGGAAAAGCAGGATGATAATCTTGCCCGCCAAAATAAATGGCCCCAGAATCGGCAGAAAATCGCTGCCAATCCCGAACGGCAGCGCGTAGCCGCCGAAGAACAACGTCGCCATGATCGCACTCGTCGTGATCATGTTGATATACTCAGCCATGAAAAAGAGCGCGAACTTGATCCCACCATATTCGGTCTGAAAGCCGGCGACCAACTCATTCTCTGTTTCGGGCAGGTCGAAGGGGCTACGGTTCGTTTCTGCCAAGATGCAGATGAAGAAGAGTGGGAACATCAGCCATAGCCAGAGCCATTCCCACCACTGACGGTTGGACTCGACCAGGTTGACCAGGCTGAAGTCACCAGCCAGCAGCAAAATACTGAGTAGGAAGAAACCTAGCGGTAGTTCGTACGAGATCATCTGCGCGGAGGAACGCAGTGCACCGAGCAATGAGTAGTTGTTGTTGCTGCTCCAGCCAGCCAGGATCACGCCGTAACTCTCGATACCCGCCACTGCCAGAATCCACAGGAAGCCGATGGGTACGTCGGCTACAGCCGGAAAATCCTTGCCCAGTGGGATGACTGCCCAGATAATCAGCGCTGGAACCAGCGCCAGCGCGGGGGCCAGCAGGTAGACCACCTTATCGACATGGCCGGGGATGATCTCTTCCTTGAAGACAGCCTTGACTGCGTCGGCAACCGGCTGCAGCAATCCCTTGGGTCCGGCACGATTGGGGCCGATGCGCACGTGAAAACGTGCCAGCAACTTGCGCTCGTACCAGGTCAGGTATGCAAAGCCGGTCAGCAGGACCACGATGAGTACCAGCGACCGAACGACCGGGATGACAATCAGATTCAACCAATCCATAAGTGCGATCCTAAGAGTGGAAGGCGGGAAAGAGAGCCATAAAGGCACACAGATCAGCAGAACACTTTTTGTGGCTGATCTTTTCTTTTCTACTTCTCAATTGTGATAGCGGTCACAGCGCTGCCATTCAACAAGGCCCCCACCGGCGCGCCCGGCAGGCTCTCTGGAATCCATGCCACACCTGGCTTGACTGTGGCATCCAGCTGAACCGCCAGCTTGATTGCCCCGTAATCACTGCGCACGGTGACATGGACCCCGTCTTCTACACCCAACGCTGCGCCATCGGCTGGGTTCAGGTGCACGCTTGTCCCGAAAGCCATCCCCTTCATCCGGGTTGTCAGCCCAAAGAGGTTGCCGCCGTCGTAGAGCACCGTGCCGCTTATCAGCACGAGCGCACCTTCTTTTGCCGGCACAGCGGGTTGCTCTGCGCGGGCATAGCTCGCCTGCGGCAGCAGATAGCTGTGGTCAACCGTGTTCCACTGCAGTCCCTGATCGCCCAGCGCATCCCACAGCATGCCGGCGTAATTGGGCGCAGCCTTCGTGATCTCAGCAGTGACGGCCTGCGCATTGGCGTGGCCCCACTGGGCGTCAAAGTATGAGGCCAGGTGGTCGAGAATCATCCAGTCTGGCGCCGCCTTGCTCTGTGGGTTGCCCAGCGCCTTGGGCGCACGCTGCACACGGCGTTCCAGGTTCGTAAAGGTACCGTCC
>CAIRNL010000106.1 GCA_903879975.1 uncultured Chloroflexota bacterium
GCCGCATGGTTGGTCATGAGGATGTCCAGGAACATCTGTGTGTCGCTGGCAGCCACGCGGCTTGTGTCGCGAAATCCGCCGGCCGCCACATCCCACACGGTTCGGTCGTCGGCGCCGACTTCTGCTACGGCGGCTGTCAGCGCGCTGGCTACGAGGAAGGGCAGATGGCTGATGCTGGCAACCAGCCGGTCGTGGCGCTGTGCTTCCAACACCAACGGCTGCGCGCCGACTGCCGTTGCCAGTTCTACTGCCAGCGCCAGTGCATCAGGGCTGGTGCGCGCTAACGGTGAGAATACCCACGTTGCATTGCGGTATAGTCCGCACTCGGCTGCTTCGAAACCAGCCGTTTCCTTGCCACACATGGGATGGCCGCCGAGTGGCTGCACAGAGGCCGGTAAGTGCTCCATCGCTGCGCAGATATCACCCTTGGTGCTGCCCATGTCCATGACCAGCGTCCCCGGCCACAGGCGCGCACCAATCTCTTCCAGCGTAGCAATAATCGTGCGTACGGGTGTTGCCAGGATAACGATATCGGCGCCAAGGATGCCGGTTTGCAGATCATTGGTGGCCAAGTCCACGGCGTGGCCAAAAAATGCATCGAGCACCGTGCGCGTGCGTCGCGCGACGCCGCGCACCTCGCGGCACAGGTTCCCTTCCTTCAGGTCCATGCACAGGCTGGCGCCCATCAATCCCAGCCCAACTACGGCCACGGAGCACTCTTTGAGTGGTTTGGTCATAAATTTCACTCGAAAGGACGAGGAGATGCTCGGCGCACGGGGGGCACGGAGAGTTTGTTTCTTTCTGTACCTCCCCGTGCCCACTCCGCTCCTATATCTCTCTTCCCACAGCCGTTGCAATCAACCGCAACTCCGCCATCAGCTGGGTGAAGCGTTGTGGCGTGAGGCTCTGCGCGCCGTCGCTCCACGCATGGCTGGGATCGGGGTGTACTTCGAGCATGAGCGCGTCGGCGCCGGCGGCGACAGCAGCCTTGGAAATCGCACCGACGAGTTGCCACATGCCAGTGCCGTGGGCCGGATCCGCCACGACGGGCAGGTGGCTCATCTCTTTGAGCATGGGAATGGCGTTGATATCAAAGGTGTTGCGCGTGGCGGTCTCGTAGGTGCGAATGCCGCGCTCACAGACCATGACTTTCATGTTGCCGCCGGCGAGGATATATTCGGCGCTCATGAGCAATTCCTGGATCGTGCCGCTGATACCACGCTTGAGGAAGACCGGCTTCTGCTGCTTGCCTAGCGCCTTGAGGAGCGAGTAGTTCTGTGTGTTGCGCGCGCCGACCTGGAAGATGTCTGTGTACTCGCCCACTAGCGCAACATCCTCTGGGCTCATCACCTCGGTGATGATCGCCAGACCGGTTTCCTCACGCGCCTCGGCTAGAAATTTGAGCCCCTCTTCACCGAGACCCTGGAAGCTGTATGGACTCGAACGCGGCTTGAAGGCACCGCCGCGCAGCACTGTGGCGCCGGCTGCCTTGACCGCATGCGCCGTCTCCAATATCATCTCGCGGCTCTCCACGCTGCATGGCCCAGCCATGACGACAATCTTGGGGCCGCCAATGCGGACACCGTTCACGTCGATGACCGTATTGGCCTCACTGAAGTCGCGGCTGGCCAGCTTGTAGGGTTGCATGACGCGCATCGTGCGCTCTACACCATCCATCACTTCAAAGGTGCTGTTCTGAATGAGATATTCGTCAGCGCCGATGACGCCAATAATCGTGCGCGCCTCGCCACGGCTGAGGTGTACTTTGTAACCCATTTCCTCCACACGGCTGACCACTGCCTCGATATGCTTCGGGTCAGCGTGCGATTTCATGACGATGATCATTGATTGAGTCTCCTGGCTGGCTCATGATTTCTGTAGAATTTGTCAAGATCACAAGGTGGGTTGTACCCTGTCTTCCGCTTATCCTCTCATCCCTTCACGCTAACTCCGCGATTGGCTCAGCAATCGTTCTGTCCACAGCCTCGGCGACACGGCGCAGGCTCGACATCAGCGCAGAGAAATCTTCCAGGGTCAGGCTCTGGCGGCCATCGCTCACCGCTGCATCTGGGTCGGGGTGTACCTCCAGGATCAACGCATCGGCGCCGGCGGCGATCGCCGCACGACTCATGGCAGGCACCAACTCGCGCAGCCCCGTGCCGTGCGATGGGTCGGCGACGACAGGAAGATGGGTCTGCTCTTTGAGCACCGGCACGGCGTTGAGGTCAAAGGTGTTGCGCGTGGCAGTTTCGTATGTGCGGATGCCGCGTTCACAGAGCATGACGTTGTAGTTGCCGTTGCTGACAATATACTCGGCGCACATCAGCAACTCGCGTACTGTGCCGCTGATCCCGCGCTTGAGCATAACGGGTTTGGCCTGCTTGCCTACGGCCTGCAGGAGTCCGTAGTTCTGCATGTTGCGCGCGCCGATCTGTAGAATGTCTGCATACTCCGCAACCATTGGCACCTGTTCCTCGCGCATGACTTCCGTGATAACGGGCAGGCCGGTCGCCGCACGCGCATCCGCTAGATATTCCAACCCTTTGAGACCTAGACCCTGAAAGTCGTACGGGCTGGTGCGCGGTTTGAAAGCGCCCCCGCGCAGGACCGTAGCACCCGCTGTTTTGATGGCGTGCGCAATCTCGATGATTTGGTCGCGGCTTTCGACGCTGCACGGTCCGGCCATGACGACGACAGGATTTCCGCCAATGCGCACGCGACCTTCGGCTACCTCAATGACGCTGTTCTCGGGACGGGTGGTTCGGCTGCTCAATTTGTACGGCTCCTGAATACGCAGTGTGTGCATGACGCCATCCATCTGGTCAAATATCTCACGAGTGACGCGAGTCAGGTCGCCTACCAGTGCTACGACGGTGCGGTTGTCACCGTAAATGGGGTGGGTCTTGACGCCCATGGATTCTGCTTTGCGAATGACTGCGCCGATCTCGGCTGCAGTGGCGCCCGGTTTCATGACGACAATCATGGTACTCTCCTTGAAAAATCCTTGCGGCGATAGGTTATATCTGTAACAGGGCAGACTGGCTGCCTGATGTTTCCTGTGCTAGCAGCGTAGCGGCCGGATAGCTCCCCAACAATTTCACGAATGCGGCTCTGCTGAGCAGCCCAACGATGGCGGCGCTGGTGTTGGCATCCTGCCAGTGGCCGTCTAGATCGACATAAAATACATATTGCCATGGACGATTGCGGCGCGGCCGGCTCTCCAACTTGGTCAGGTTGACTTGACGTGTGGCAAACTCGCCTAGCGCATGGTAAAGCGATCCCGGCGTGTTGGGTACGGCAAAAACCAGCGATGTCTTGCAGCGGTCGGCTGGAGGTGGCTCCCCTCTGCCGACGACAAAAAAGCGCGTGTAGTTGTTCGGCATGTCCTCAATGCCCTCATCGACGATCTCCAGCCCGTAGACATCGGCCGCCAGACGGCTGGCGATCACCGCAACCCCCGCAACCGGCTCAGCCGCCAGATCCTTGGCGCTGCCGGCTGTGTCATACCAGGGAACGGCAGTCAGCTTGCGCCGGTTGAGATAGCTTTCGCATTGCGCTAGCGCCTGTGGGTGGCTGCGCACCTGACTGATCGTTCCGGCGTTGCCGGGGATGGTCAGCAGGTTGTGGCGCACGCGCAGCAGAATCTCGCCGTGCACTTTGAGGTCGTGGTCCAGCAGCAGATCGTAGGACTTGTTGATGCTGCCTGCTGTCGAGTTCTCCACTGGCACGGCACCGTAGGTTGCGGCGCCAGCCTCCACTGCCGCAAAGATATCCTCGAAGGTGCGGCAGGGCAGTGTCTCGACGGTATCGCTGAAATGACGGCGGCAGGCTTCTTCCGAATAGGCGCCGTGCTCTCCCTGAAATGCGACGATGCTCATGAGTCCCTCCAAGCTGCCAGTTGTTCCTCGATCCATCGGTTCAACTCTGCCATGTCCACGCTGGACAGTACCAGCGTCTTGTCTGGCCGCAGCGACTGCGCTTCCTTGAGATAGACATGTTGGATGTCGCCCTGTGCCTTGTCCGTGTTCCAGTGCACCAAGACGCGGATGCACTTGTCCAATGAGCCGGGTACGTCGATTTCATGGCCACAGATGAGCGGCACGTCGAGCCAGCCCAGTTGTCGAGCCGCCGTCGCTGGAAACGCGCCCACAACGTCAGTCGTGGTAGTAAAGATCGCGCTGGCAACATCCTCCGGCTGGATCGCGTTGAGATGGATCATCAGCGCCAGCAATTCACGCGTGGCGCGTAAAATTTCCTCTCGGTCATCGCTTTCGACAGTGGTTGCCCCACGCACTCCTCGACATACGACACTCATGCAACTACTCCTGTGGTCAATGCGAACAATTCCGATAATTCGGCGCAAAAAAAGAGCGAGGTTGCTTTCGCCAACCTCGCTCTCGTAGCGCTTTCCTCGTATGTGGTCACGCAGGCATACGCAGGGCTTCGACGCGGGCTGGCATCTGGCCAAAGCCAAAAAAATAATACCCAAACCAGTAATAAAAGGACACAAAAAGCCCGCGCCAGAAATGGAGCGGGCTGGAGATCAAACGCGCAGCAGTGCGCAAAACCGAAATATGATGCATTTCGGTACTCTGCCAATCTTCATGCCAGTGGTGTCTCTGCTGTGACATCAAACTTGATTCCAGCCGGGTAGCCCGTACAAATAAACGACTTTTACACAATATCGGTAGACTAGCACGTCAGCAAGGGCTTGTCAATTTGTGAATTTCACTCTGATGAAGGATGTGGCGCCGGATGTCGTTGAAGTAGCGCTCGCGTGCAACGCCCGAAAATTCTGCCCCCAGCCATCTGACAGGCCATGGTCTGGCTATGCAGTCTGCTACAATAGAGAATCAACTAAGCTATCCTCTTTGTCGCAAGGAGTTTTGAACATGGAATATCGCTATCTGGGTCGCACCGGCATGAAGGTCAGCGAGCTTGGCCTGCCCTGTCCCTACGATTTCATCACA
>CAIRNL010000107.1 GCA_903879975.1 uncultured Chloroflexota bacterium
AATGGTTATGCCGGGTGACAACATCCAGATGGGCGTCAAGCTGATTTCGCCCATTGCGCTCGAGGCAGGCAGCCGCTTCGCCATCCGGGAAGGTGGCCGCACCGTCGGCGCAGGTGTCATTACCCAGATCGTCAAGTAGTGCAGATAAGGTAGAAGGTAGGCGGTGGATTGCAGCAGGATCGCAATCTACCGTCTACCTTCTATTGTCAAGACTGAATACGAGAGATTAGGAAATGGCTAAACAAAAGATCCGCATCAAGCTCAAGGCATATGACCACCGTGTTCTGGATGCCTCTGTCCGGCAGATCGTGGATGCTGCTGAGCAGACTGGTGCCCAGGTGGTCGGCCCCGTACCGCTGCCGACCAGTATTGAGAAGTATACGGTCATGCGCTCCACGTTCATCGATAAGGACAGCCGCGAGCAGTTTGAGGTTCGCACGCATCGCCGCCTGATCGATGTAGTGGACCCAGGCAGCAAGACTATCGAGAACCTGACGCGCCTGAACCTGCCGGCCGGCGTGGACATCGAAATCAAGCTGTAGTTGTTATGGTCAGTTGCCGACAGGCCGGTAGCCGTAAACGGCAACGGTCGACCGGTGGCTGGCAAATCATTAGGGGATGATGTGGCCTGCAGTAGTTTGGGCGAAATCGATCTGCGGTGGGTTGCCCGCAACGCTCGCTTGTAACGACTTGACCGGCAGTCCCAGGAGGACGAGATGAGAGGAATTTTAGGTAAGAAGGTAGGGATGACGCAGCTCTTTGACAAGAGCGGCGCCGTTGTTCCGGTCACAATTATCGAGGCCGGCCCCTGCTATGTGACCCAGGTCAAGACTGAGGAGAGCGATGGCTACAACGCAGTCCAACTGGGGTACGAAGAAGTGCCGGAACGCAAGCTCACCAAAGGTCAGAAGGGTCACCTGGGGAGGGCCGGTACGCCTTTGGTGCGTCGACTGCGTGAATTTCGCTACGATGCCGCCCCGCTGGTGAGCGTAGGTGACATCATCAAAGCGGATGTTTTCGCCGAAGGCGAAATGGTGGATGTGTCCGGCGTCTCCAAGGGGCGCGGCTTCTCGGGTGCGGTGCGGCGCCATGGCTTTGCCGGCGGCCCGAAGACACACGGCCAGTCGGACCGTCATCGCGCGACAGGGTCACGTGGCGCCGGTACGACACCCGGTCACACTCTCCCTGGCACGCGAGCGCCAGGCCAATACGGCAACGCCAACACTACGGTTCAGAATCTCAAGGTGGCCCTGGTCGACCCAGAGCGCAACCTGATTGCTGTTCGTGGCGCTGTTCCCGGCGCACGTGGCACACTGGTGGTTGTGCGCGAGGCGGGCAAGGCCCTCAAGAAGTTAAAGAAGGCCAAATAAGGCGAGCTGCGACAGGATTGACTAAGGAGTAACAGACCATGCTTGTACCTGTGAAAGATATGAACGGGAAGCAGGTCGGCGAAGTCGAACTGAGCGACGCCGTCTTTGCCGCCCCAATTAACACGTCCGTGATGCACCAGGCGCTGGTGCGCCAACTGTCCAATGCTCGCCTTGGCACCCACGACACCAAAGTTCGTGGCGAGGTGAGCGGCGGTGGCAAGAAGCCATGGCGTCAGAAAGGCACTGGCCGCGCTCGCCAAGGTTCGACCCGAGCACCGAACTGGGTGGGTGGCGGTACTGTCTTTGGCCCGACCCCGCGCAAGTATGTCAAGGCTATGCCCAAGAAGATGCAACGCCTTGCCTTGCGGAGCGCGCTCTCGTCCAAGGTGGCCAGCGGGCAGCTGGTCGTTGTGGAAAAGGTTGCCATGGACGAGCCCAAGACCAAGACTGCAGCAAAAATGCTGGCGGCGCTGGGTGTGAACGAACAGAGCGTTCTGCTGGTGATGGCCGAAAAGAACATCCCAGTCTGGAAGAGCGTTCACAACTTGCCCCAGGTCAAATTGCTGCAGAGTGGTTACCTGAATATCCGTGACTTGCTGGGTCACGACCTGTTGCTGCTGACGAAAGATGCGGTGAATGCCATCGAGGCATGGCTTGCCGTGCCAGCAGCAGAAGAGGCGGAGGCATAACCATGCACGTTTATGAAGTTCTCAAACGCCCCATCGTCACTGAAAAGACGATGATCGCCACCGATGACTACAACAAGGTCACCTTTGAGGTGGATATGCGAGCGAACAAACTCCAGGTCAAGGATGCAGTCGAGACTGCCTTTGATGTGGACGTTGTAGATGTGCACGTGATGGTGATGCCGGCCAAGACCACGCGCCGCGGCAAGCAGATTCGCATTCGCCAGCCGAAGTGGAAGAAGGCCGTAGTCACCCTGGCGTCCGGCGACAGCATCCAACTGTTCGAAGGCGTATAAGGGAGAGTTCTCATGGCTATTAAGATTTATC
Organism: uncultured Chloroflexota bacterium; assembly: GCA_903879975.1. GTDB lineage: Bacteria > Chloroflexota > Anaerolineae > Caldilineales > Caldilineaceae > Caldilinea. The sequence goes on from CAIRNL010000107.1 coordinate 2,384, forward strand.
GTCCGACTTCACCGGGACGCCGCAATATGAGTGTCTCGACGTTCGAAGAGATCACCCGCTCGACGCCGGAACGTTCGCTGTTGGCCCCGTTGCGCAAGAAATCCGGACGCAACAACCAGGGTGTAGTGACGACGCGCCATCGCGGCGGCGGCCATAAGCGTCGCTACCGCATGGTTGACTTCCGTCGCAACAACTTCGGCGTGCCGGGCAAGATTGAGTCGATCGAATACGACCCAAATCGCAGTGCGCGCATCGCCCTCGTGATCTACAACAACGGCGAACGCCGCTATATCCTTGCTGCGCAGGGACTGCGTGTGGGTGACACCGTTATGTCCGGCCCTGATGCCGACATTCGTCCAGGCAATGCTTTGCCGATCCGCAATATTCCGTTGGGTACCGTTGTCCACAACGTTGAGATTTACCCAGGGCGCGGTGGCCAGTTGGTGCGCAGTGCCGGCCTTGGCGCCCAGTTGCTGGCCAAGGAAGGCACGATGGCGCAGTTGCGTCTGCCCAGTGGCGAAGTCCGCTACATCGACGTGAACTGCCTGGCCACGATTGGTGTTGTCTCCAATGCAGATCACGCCAATATCAACCTGGGTAAGGCTGGCCGCAAGCGTTGGCTGGGTATCAGACCCGGTACACGTGGGGTTGCCATGGACCCAGGTTCGCACCCGCATGGTGGCGGTGAAGGTCGCTCACCGGTAGGGATGAAGGCGCCGAAGACGCCGTGGGGCAAACCGGCGCTGGGCAAGAAGACACGCCGCAACAAGCGGACTGAGAAATTCATCGTGCGCCGCGGCGGCAAGGCATAAGGGGATAGGAGCGAAAGATGTCGCGTTCACTGAAAAAGGGCCCATACATCAGCCCGAAGCTGCTGAAGCGTGTCGAGGAAATGAATCGCAAGGGCGAGCGCAAGGTGCTCAAAACCTGGTCTCGTGCTTCTACGATCTTTCCGCAGTTTGTCGGACACACGATCGCCGTGCATGACGGCAGGCGCCATGTTCCAGTCTATATCTCGGAGAACATGGTTGGCCACAAGCTGGGAGAGTTTGCGCCCACGCGCTTCTTCCGTGGCCACGTCAAGTCCGAAAAGGCTACCAAGGCTCGTCGCTAACTGGGCATTGGGCAGAAAAACGGAGATTTGACCATGCAAGTGCTTGCAAAAACCAAATTCACCGGCATCAGCGCGCAGAAAACGCGCCTGATCGTCGACGAAGTGCGCGGACGCCAGGCTGAAGAGGCGCTGGCTGTGCTGTCCTATATGCCGCAGTCGGCGGCAAAGGTCGTGGCGAAGACGATCAAGAGTGCCCTGGCCAATGCTGTAGAAAACTTCGGCTATGACAGCAAGGATATGTACATCACCAAGATCTATGCTGACGACGCTCCAATTCGTAAGTGGCGGCGGTTTGGCGCCCGCGGTCGGTTCAAGCCGTGGTTGCGCCGTTCCTCCCACGTCACTGTGATGTTGGAAGAGCGTGTTGAAGCGAGCAGTGCAGTCGCCCGCAGGGCGAGCAGCGATTAAGGGAGGTTCACTTGGGTCGCAAAGTAAATCCTATTGGCTTCCGCCTGGGAATCATTAAAGAGCACAAGAGTCGCTGGTTTGCCGCCGGCAGGCAGTATACAGAGCAACTTGCCGAGGATCGTAACATTCGCGCCATGGTTCTCGAGGCGTTGAACAAGGACGATCGCCCCAGCCGCGACAGCCGCCAGAGCGGTAAAAACAAGGCTGGTATCAGCAACATCGAGATCGAACGCCAGCCCAACCAGGTGCATATCATCATCGACACTGCTCGCCCGGGCGTGATCATTGGCCGTAAGGGTGCTAGCGTCAACCTTCTGCGCCAGCAGTTGCAGGACCTGACGCAGAAGAAAGTCAAGATCGATGTGCGGGAGATCACTAAGCCGGAATTGGACTCACGGCTGGTGGCAGAGAGTATTGCCGAGCAGCTCGAACGCCGCATTTCTTGGAAGCGGGCGATGAAGCAGGCTGCGCAGAAGACAATGCGTGCCGGGGGACGGGGTATTATGATCACCGTTTCAGGCCGTCTTGGCGGCAGCGATATGGGTCGCGTCGACACGATCCGCGAAGGCCAGATTCCGCGCCATACACTGCGCGCAGACATCGACTACGGCACGGCCGAGGCCAACACGACCTTTGGCGTGATTGGCGTCAAGGTCTGGGTCTATCTGGGAGAAGTGCTGCCAGGCGAGGAATATCATGCCAAGCATCTTGCAGCAGAAAAGTAAGAACTGTCGTTAGCCTTCTGGCTGGAAACTGTGGGATAACTGCCCGGCAGTAAACCGATAGGCCGGTCGGATAAGTTGTGCAAAGTCGGTATAGTTCTGCCGGAACTGCGATGGATATCGCACCTTTGAAACGACCCGGTAGAAAACGTATCGAAGGATATAGATGGAGAATCGACTATGTTGATGCCAAAACGTGTGAAGTACCGCAAGTTGCAGCGTGGCCGCCTGAAGGGGAAGGCGCAGCGCGGCAACTCGGTGGCGTTCGGCACCTACGGCCTGCAAAGCCTGGAGGGACACTACGTCACCAGCCGCCAGATTGAGGCTGCCCGTCGCGCCATTGTGCGTTACGTGCGCCGTGGCGGCAAGATTTGGATCCGCATCTTCCCGGATCGACCGGTCACCAAGCGTGCCGCTGAGACACGCATGGGTTCCGGTAAGGGAAGCGTCGATCACTGGGTAGCGCCTGTGCGCCCAGGGCGCATCGTCCTGGAGATTGCCGGTGTTCGTGAGGATCAGGCGCGCGAGGCGTTTCGCCTGGCTGCGGCCAAGTTGCCCATGAAGACCCAGTTCATTGCTCGCGAAGAGCACGGGGCCTGAGGAGGAGCAACATGAAGATCACAGAATTGCGTTCGCAGAATAATGCTGAACTGGCGCGCAAGTTGGACGATGCCTATCAGGAAATGTTCAACCTGCGTTTTCAGCGGGCGACCGGGAAGTTGGCCAATCCGGCACGTTTCCAGGAAGTTAAGCGAGACATTGCGCGGATCAAGACCATCCTGCGCGAGCGCGAGCTGGCGGGTGAGTAAGGAGAACCAAGATGCGTGAACAACGCAGAGCGCTGGTCGGAACGGTGACCAGCAACAAGATGGACAAGACCGTTGTTGTGACAGTCGAGCGCGTCACCCGTCACCCGCTGTATGGAAAAGTTGTCCGGCGCAACAGGAAGTACAAGGCGCATGATGAGGGCAACACCTGTCAGACGGGCGATGTGGTGCGGATCCGCGAGTGCCGGCCCATAAGCAAGGACAAGAAATTCTTCGTCGAAGAGATCTTGCAGCGGGCGGTCATTGTGGACGAAGCCAACGTCTAGCCGCTGAGGAGATGCGTCATGATTCAGCAGGAAAGCCGGCTCAAAGTAGCCGATAATACAGGAGCCAAAGAACTTCTGACCATCCGCATTCGCGGCGGTAGCACGCGGCGTTATGCTGCCGTCGGTGACGTGATTGTCGCCACGGTGAAGTCGGCTAGCCCGACTGGCAACGTCAAGAAGGGGGATGTCGTACGTGCGGTGATCGTGCGCACAACGCGGCCAGTCCGCCGCGCCGATGGCAGCTATATCCGCTTCGACGAGAATGCAGCGGTCATTATTGATGACAACAAGAACCCACGTGGTACACGCATTTTTGGTCCAGTGGCCCGTGAACTGCGTGAAGGCGGGTATATGAAAATCGTTTCGCTGGCACCGGAAGTGCTCTGAGGGAGGCCAGATCATGAAAGTCAAGATCAATAAAGGCGATACCGTCGAAATCATCGCCGGTGACGACAAGGGCTATCGTGGCGAGGTGCAGCGGGTGATTCGCAAGAAAAACACCGATGGCACTTATAATCCGGATAAGGTCTACGTCATTATTGCCGGTGCCAACATGGTGATCAAGCACCAGCGCCCCAGGGGACGTGTCGGCACGCAGACGGGCCGCATTGAACTGGAGGCACCGATCCACATCAGCAACGTCATGCTGGTTGGTCCCAACGACAAGGCGACACGGGTTGCGTACGAAGTTGCCAAGGATGGCAGCAAGGAACGTGTCGACCGCAAGACGGGCGCTCCGTTGCCCAAGCCGAAGAAATAGCAGCCATGATGCGCCCGATCTTTCGCCGGACAGACCGGTGTCTGCGGGTAAGGAGTGAGAAAATATGAGCGAACAGAGTGCTACCCAGCCGGTGCCCCGGCTGAAGTCCCGGTACAACGAAGAGATTGTGCCGGCACTGATGAAGGAATTCAGCTATAAGAGCGTCATGCAGGTGCCGCGTCTCGAAAAGATTTCGGTCAATATCGGCCTGGGCGAGGCACTGCAGAACAGCAAAGCGTTGGAAGCTGCTGCCAGTGATCTGGCTATCATGACTGGCCAGAAGCCGGTCATCACCAAAGCCCGCAATTCGATCGCTGCCTTCAAGCTGCGCGAGGGAATGGCGATCGGCGCCAAGGTCACCCTGCGCGGCAACCGCATGTGGGACTTTCTGGATCGCCTGATCAACGTCGTCCTGCCGCGCCAGCGTGATTTCCAGGGTATTTCGCCTGACTCTTTCGACGGTCGTGGCAACTACAGCCTGGGACTGCGCGAGCAGCTGGTCTTTCCAGAGATCAACTACGACAAGGTTGACAAGATCCGTGGCCTGGAAGTGACCATCGTGACGACCGCAGCAAGTGACGAAGAGGCGCGCCGCATGCTGGCGCTGATGAACATGCCGTTCAAGCGATAAAGGGGTAAGCTGTGGCTAAGAAGTCAATTGTCATCCGCGAGAGCCGGCGAAAGTATGATGTGCGTGTGCGTAACCGCTGCAAGATCTGTGGTCGCCCACGGGGCTACATGCGTCGCTTCGGTTTGTGCCGCATCTGCTTTCGTCAAGAGGCATTGCGCGGCAATCTACCCGGTGTTGTGAAGTCGAGCTGGTAAGAGAAGAGCATTGCAAACGGCAGCACAAAGCTCGCAGGCGTTGTGCCCGCCGTTCCCAATTTGCTCGGTTGCTAACTACAACTTCGTACTTCTGATTTGAGGTTGCAAGAGTAGCCTGAGGAGAAAAAAACGAATGGTAAATGATCCGATTGCCGACATGCTGACGCGAATTCGCAACGCAAGCATGGTGAAGCAGAAGCAGGTTGTGATGCCGAGTTCCAAGATGAAGATCGGTATCGCCCGTATTTTGGCCGAGGAAGGGTTCATTGATGGCTATGGTGTGACGGAAGAAGCACCGCAGGCGAACCTGGTCTTGCGCCTAAAGTACACTGTGCAGGGACGCCCGGTTATCACCGGCCTTGAGCGTGTCAGTCGCCCTGGCCGCCGCTACTATAGCGGTGCCAAGGATATCCCGTGGGTGCGCAGTGGTCTGGGGATCAATATTGTCTCCACGCCGAAAGGGTTGATGACGGGGCGCAAAGCGCGTCGCGCGCGACTCGGCGGCGAAATCCTCTGCAACGTTTGGTAGTGGGGAGGTAGCCATGTCACGTATTGGAAAAATGCCGATTACGTTGCCGGCCAAAGTGACCGTCGACGTAGATAAGGGAAACCTGGTGACCGTCAGCGGCCCCAAGGGAACGTTGAAGCAGCAGTTTGATCCCGACATGATGATCAAAATCGAAGCTGGCGTGGTGAATATCAGCCGCCCGACTGATCAGCGTGAACACCGTGCCCAGCATGGCCTGACCCGCGCACTGCTGGCAAACATGGTGCATGGGGTGAGCAATGGCTTTAAGCGCCGCCTGGAAGTGCGCGGCGTCGGCTATCGTGCGGAAAAGCGCGGCAGCAACCTGGTGTTGTCCGTTGGAAAGAGCCATCCGGTCGAATTTGTGCCGCCGGCCTCAGATATCAACTTTGAAGTTGACAAGGATGGCCGTGGGTTCACGATCAGCGGAATCAACAAAGCGCAGATCGGCGAGCTGGCAGCAGTCATTCGCATGACGCGACCGCCGGAACCCTACCAGGGCAAGGGCATCCGCTACGAAGGGGAGTATGTGCGCCAGAAGGCTGGTAAGGCCGGTAAGGTCGGTAAGAAATAGGAGTGAGCAACAATGGCTAATGTGAATCGTGCGGTCTCGCGCGAGCGGCGTCATGCGCGTGTGCGCGCCAAGGTGCACGGAACAACCGACCGTCCGCGCCTCAATGTCTATCGCAGTCTTGAGCATATCTACGCTCAAGTAATCGACGATACTACCGGCTTGACGCTGGTCTCTGCTTCGACGGTCGACCACGACCTGCGCAGCGATCTGGTATCACTGAACAAGACCGAGCAGGCCAAGGCGGTTGGCAAGACTGTTGCCGAGCGCGCCAAGGCAAAAGGGATCACCAAGGTAGTGTTCGATCGCGGCGGTTATCCGTATCACGGCCGGGTCAAGGCACTGGCCGACAGCAGCCGCGAAGGCGGCCTCGAATTCTAATCGGCAGTTGCCTGGGAGAACTGAGATGGCAAAGAAAGAACGCAAGAGCAAAGAGCGTGAGAAGGAGCGCGAAGAGCGCCGCGAGGAGTTCGAAGAACGTGTTGTCCACTTGGCACGTACGGCCAAGGTTGTGAAGGGTGGTCGCCGCTTTGCATTCCGTGCTGTCGTCGTGGTTGGCGACAAGCAGGGCCGTGTCGGTGTCGGCATCGGCAAGGCGCGCGAAGTGCCCGATGCCATTCGCAAGGCGTCGGACCGTGCAAAGAAAACACTGGTCAGCGTACCTCGTCTGGGAAATACTATTCCACATGAGGTCACTGCAAAGTTCGGTTCGGGCCAGGTCCTACTCAAGCCTGCGAGCCCAGGCACGGGCGTCATTGCCGGCGGCGGCGTGCGTGCTGTTGTCGAGGCGGCGGGCATCAGCGATATCTTGAGCAAATCTCTGGGCAGCGACAATATCCTGAATGTCGTTCAGGCGACATTTGCCGGTCTGAAAGGACTGCAGGATTTCCGGCAGGAGGCAGCTCATCGCGGTGTCGACCCGACTCACCTTGCCCCGTACTGGTACAAGGAGGAAACACATGGCTGAGACACAGCAGGCCAGGGTGATTCGCATCAAGTTGGTGCGCAGCCCCATTGGCTATACTGAAAATCAGAAGCGTACCGTCAAGGCCTTGGGGTTGCGCAAGCTCAACCAGGTGGTTGAAAAAGAAGATTCACCTGCTGTGCGCGGTATGATCAACACTGTGTCGCACATGCTCGAGGTGAGCGAATCAGTCTGAAGGGTGTGAGGAACGAGATGAAACTTCATGACCTGCGTCCTGCAGAGGGTGCAACACAAAAGCGCAAGCGAGTAGGTCGTGGCACTGGGTCTGGCAAGGGCAAGACTAGTAGCCGCGGTCAAAAGGGACAAAATGCGCGCACCGGTGGTTCAGTGCGCTTGAACTTTGAGGGCGGCCAGTTGCCGCTGACCAAGCGACTCCCGAAGCTTCGTGGCTTCAACAATCGCTTCAAGGTCTACTATGTGCCAGTCAATCTCGATCAGGTGGAGAGGCTGTTCGATGCCCAGGGTGAAGTTTCACCCGATACGCTGACCGCAGCCGGTTTGCTGGGCAACGTATCTGATCCGGTCGTGCTGCTTGCGCGTGGCGAGATCACGAAGCCGTTGACGGTCAAGGTACAACGCATCAGTGCTACGGCTCGCCAGAAGATCGAGGCGGTGGGCGGCACGGTGGAAGTGCTCGATTACCAGATCAACAAGCGG
>CAIRNL010000108.1 GCA_903879975.1 uncultured Chloroflexota bacterium
CCGTTATGCGCTGGGGGTGGCGGCTGCGCTGGCTTACGCGGGAGGCGACCTCGCGGTCAATCCCAATTCCCTGCGCGCACTTTGGAAGAGGGATAATCCAGCGCCCGATGATGAGCAGAGGGTGATTGCCCTGGTCTTGGCTGCCGTTGAGCAGCTGGAAAACTGGTCGAGGCGGAATTACCCTCAGCTGGTATAATGGTCGCACACAATCGCTATCAGCACATCCGCATATACACTTTTCAGAGCCTGGGGTGGTATATGCCGGCCAGCCCGAAACATTGAGGAGTTCTAGGCATGAGCGAGGACGACGACCTGATTAATCCCGATGTAGCACTGCTCGATCCCACTCTTGCTCCTCTGAGTAGTGAAGAACGTCGCGATCGAATTATCCAGGTCTTGCGGGAGCAGGATGAGGTATCGGTGACTGAGCTCAGCCAGCGGTTGAGTGTCTCAGAAGTGACCACGCGCAAAGACCTGCAACAGCTTGAAGAGCAGGGGTACCTGACCCGTGTGCGCGGGGGCGCCGTTGTCTCCGGACGAGGGCAGTTGGAACTGCGGTTTGCCGCTCGCCAGCAATTGAACCTGGACGAGAAACGCCGCATCGCTGCGCATGCGGTTGAGTTGATTCAACCAGGCAATACGATTTTCCTGGATGGCAGTACGACGGCTTTCCAGATGACGCGTCTGCTGCGCGATATGCACAACTTGACTGTCATCACGACAGGTCTTTACGCCGCTTTGGAGTTGAGCTTTGCCCCCGATGTTACGACGATTGTCGTCGGCGGTATCTTGCGGCGCCGAACGAGCAGCTTGGTTGACACGTTGAGCCCCAACCTGCTGCGCCGGCTGCATGTGGACATTGCCTTCCTCAGCTGCCGAGGCTTCAGTGTCGAGCAAGGCATGATGGAGTCCGATCTGCGCGAAGCACAGATGAAGCGTGCCATGGCTGAGACGGCCGTACGCAAGATTGCTTTGGTCGACCATGCCAAGTTCGCTGGTGTGTATGTTGCGACCTCATTGCTGCCAGAAGAGATCGACCTCGTCATTGTCGACAATGGCCTGTCACAGAATGACCGCAATGCCCTCGACGCAGCTGGCATAGCCTTCCAACTGGTTTAATCGTAGCTCATAGAAAGGATTTCATGGCATGTCTGCCACAGTGGATTTTCTGGCGGCTGATCTGGGTGCATCCAATGGCCGTGTCCTGCTTGGCAAGTGGGACGGCGCCCGCTTTGAACTTGAGGATTTGCACCGTTTCCAGAATGGCCCGGTGGCCGTACTAGATCGGCTGTACTGGGATGTCCTCTCGCTGTGGAGCGAAGTCAAGACGGGGATGGCGCGCTACGCTGCTTCTTCGCACGGAACGTTGGCCGGCATCGGCATTGATACGTGGGGTGTGGACTTTGGGTTACTGGACAAGGCAGGCCGCCTGCTGGGGAATCCGGTGCATTATCGTGACGCGCGCACGAGCGGCATGATCGACCGTGTCTTCACCAGCGTACCCAAAGCCGATCTCTTCGACCTGACTGGTATTCAGTTTCTGGAATTGAATACCTTGTTTCAACTCTACAGCATGCGCGCGCTGGGTGATCCGCAATTGGATTGTGCGCAGACGATGCTCCTGATGCCCGACCTGTTCCACTACTGGCTGTCGGGCGAGCAAGTGGCTGAGTATACGATTGCCTCGACGACGCAGATGTTACTGGCACGCGAGCGGCGCTGGGCTACAGCGCTTCTCGATCGGCTTCGATTGCCGGCGGGCCTATTACCGCGCATCGTTCAGCCGGGCACGGTCGTGGGTCCCGTGCTGCCCCAAATCGCCGAAGAAACGGGGCTACCGGCCGGTACACCGGTCGTTGCCTCAGCCGGCCATGATACAGGGAGCGCAGTGGCAGCCATCCCTGGCCTCGACGAACGCAGTGTCTATCTGAGCAGTGGCACGTGGAGCCTCATGGGCATCGAGGTGCCGGAACCTATCATCAACGCCAAGATGCTGGAGCTGAACTTCACCAACGAAGGTGGTGTAGGCGGTACAATCCGCCTGCTCAAGAATATCTCCGGCCTCTGGCTCCTGCAGGAATCGCGGCGCCAGTGGGAGCGCGAGGGGCATACCTTCACCTGGGACAGCCTGCTGGCCGAGGCGCAGAAGGCGACACCCTTCCGTAGCATCATTAATTCCGATGCGCCTGACTTCAATACGCCGCCGGCCATGGTCGACGCGATCCGCACCTTCTGCCGGCGCACAAACCAGCCCGAGCCGCAGACGCCGGGCGAAGTCGTGCGCTGCTGCCTGGAGAGCCTGGCCTTACGCTACCGCTGGGTGGTGGATGCGCTGGAAGAAATCCTGACGTCGGCCGGACGTACGGGCAGCCGCCATCTCGACACGATCCGCGTCGTTGGCGGTGGCAGCCAGAATCGCTTGCTCAACCAGTTCACGGCGGATGCCTGTGGACGTACGGTCGTTACCGGCCCCGTCGAGGCGGCGGCCATGGGCGTGATCATGATGCAGGCCGTGGCGACCGGGCATCTGTCCAGTGTGGCTGAGGGGCGCGCTGCCATTGCCGCCTCGATTCGCCAGGAAGTCTTCACCGCACAGCGCACTGCGGGATGGGACGACGCCTACGCGCGTTTCTTGCACATGATTGGCTGACCTCGCCGAACGCGCCGGCAGGCACGGCGGGTTGCAGGGCAAGCAAGGTATTTCATCCATGCCTCCTGAACGACGCACACCGACTCTCAGGCTGCATCGTTCAGGAGGCATCGACTACCGATCGTTGGGCTTCAAAGAAAAATAGCAGTTCAGGCCGTCACGCCGGCATTGCGTCTGCGAAGCTCGCGTACCACGGAGACGGCCAGCGTGATCACGGTCAGTGGAATCACGAACAAGAACATCACCATGCCAAACTCGTCGCTCGCCGTATGCTGGGTAGCTGTGAGGAATAGGTAGGCGGTGTAGGTGCCGTAGTAGGCGAGAAAGACGACTCCTTCCCAGCGCGCAATGGTGTGGCCTGTGAAGAAGATGGGCAGACAGGCTACGGCAACGGCCACCATGACGGGCAGGTCGACCGTCATCACGCCGCGTGCGACTGCGATCCCTTCGCCTGGCGCTATCGCTGCTGTCAAGCCCAGCACAGCCAGCAGGTTGAAGATGTTGCTGCCGACGACGTTCCCGACAGCGATGTCACGCTCCCCGCGCAGGGCCGCGACAATCGAGGTGGCCACCTCCGGCATGGAAGTGCCCGCAGCGACGATAGTCAGCCCGATGATCAGCTCGCTCAGCCCGAAAGCACGGGCCAGTTGTGTGGCGCCCTCTACAAACCAGCGTGCGCCAAGTACCAGCAGCACGAGCCCGCCGACCGCCAGCACGATGTTGAGTACGGTGTGCTGCCATGTGCGTGCCTCACGCTCGGAATACTCGGCGGCATATTCCTCCTGCACGCTCCTGTCCTGCTCGCGCCGGCTCTCGTAGATGAGATAGGCCGTATACACCACAATGCCCGTAAACAGGAGAATTCCTTCCCAGCGCCCAATAGCGCCATCGAGCGACAGAATCCACACGAGCAGCGAGACCCCGATCATCAGCGGCACATCCAGCCGCACCAGTTGCTGCGCTACGACAAGCGGTACAATGATCGCTGAGATGCCAAGGATGAAGAGTACATTGAAGATGTTGCTGCCCACCACATTGCCCACGGCAATGTCTGTCTGACCGCTCAAGGCGGACTGCACACTCACGGCCAGCTCAGGCGAACTGGTGCCAAACGCAACGATGGTCAGGCCGATGATGAGCGGTGCGATGCCCAACGCAGCGGCCAGCCGGCTCGCACCACGCACAAGTGCCTCTGCACCCACGACCAGCGTGAGCAACCCTCCAATCAGTAATCCAAACGCAATCCAAGACATATTGTGAGATCCGATCCTTTCAAGACTGAGTTGATGGGCGGCTGGACGAATGGTCGTTGCGCCGGCTGTGCAGTTCGCGGCCTAGGGCGATGCCCAGCGTGATGACGGTGAGCGGCATGACGAACAGCAGCATAAAGTCGCGGTATTGCATCGTGCGCGGGTGGCTGGCGGCGTCGAGCAGCAGATACGTGGTATAGGCGACGTAGTAGCCGAGGAAG